>NZ_JBAKHU010000025.1:0-91859 GCF_036906895.1 Micromonospora sp. CPCC 206060 | reverse complement strand
CGACCTCGGCGGCAGGCAGCGCGAGCGTGAACCACTGCCCGCGATAAGCAGCGCCTCGTATAGGGAGATCGGCTACCCGACCAGGCATCGGCCACCCGACCTCACCCCTGACCGGCACCGACGCGACCCTGATCAGCAGGGATCTGGACGGTGCTGATCCCTGGTTGACCGACGACCGTGTCGTCCCCCTGAGTCACCTGCTGGGCGCCTCCGTCGCCACCAGGCTCACCGTCGGTCAGATCACCCGACGCCTCACCGAACTCGGCTACACCGTCCGGCACCACCTGCCGGAGCACGTCATCGCTGACTCTTCGGATCAGCTGCTCCTGGATCGACAACGGGCTGTCACGGCGCCCCGAGAAACCATCCCCCGGTTCACCCCAGGCCGGATCGGTGACCTGCTCGATCCGGCGCAACCCGTGCCAGCCGGGCATCTCATCGCGGCAGCGGCCACCACCGGACTCACCATCGGCCAGGCTCTCCGACGCCTACGGGAGTTCGGCTACACCGTCCAGCACCGGTTACCGGACGAACTCCGGACAAGCCACACCGACGCAAGACTGGTGAGTACGAAACTCATGCGACCTGGCTCCTGGCTCGACCCTGGGCAACCGGTCCCGGCCGCACACCTGATCGCCGCGATGAACTGGACCGGCCTCCCGATCGACCAGCTCGTCCGGCGCTTCACCGAACTGGGCTATCAGGCGTCGGACGTCGTCGACATCCCACCCGGGCTCGGGCTACCGGAGGGCGTACGGATCAGGTTGCGGTAGTGCCCGTCAGCGCTCCAGGATCGCGGTGACGCCCTGCCCACCGGCGGCGCAGATCGAGATCAGCCCCCGACCACTGCCCTTCTCCGCGAGCAGCTTGGCCAGGGTGGCCACGATCCGCCCGCCGGTCGCCGCGAACGGGTGCCCGGCGGCCAGCGACGACCCGTTGACGTTGAGCTTCTCCCGGTCGATCGCGCCGAGCGGGGCGTCCAGGCCGAGCCGCTCCTTGCAGAACTCCGGCGACTCCCAGGCGGCCAGGGTGGCCAGCACCTGCGAGGCGAATGCCTCGTGGATCTCGTAGTAGTCGAAGTCCTGGAGGGTCAGGCCGGCGCGGGCCAGCATCCGGGGCACGGCGTACGCCGGGGCCATCAGTAGGCCCTCGTCGCCGTGCACGAAGTCGACGGCGGCCACCTCGCTGAACGAGAACCAGGCGAGCACCGGCAACCGGTGCGCGGCGGCCCACTCCTCGCTGGCCAGCAGCACAGTGGAGGCACCGTCGGTGAGCGGGGACGAGTTGCCGGCGGTCATGCTCGCCTTCTCGGCATCGGCGCCCCGGGTCCCGAAGGCTGGCTTGAGGCTGCCCAGCTTCTCCAGGCTGGTGTCCGGCCGGAGGTTCTGGTCCCGGGTGAGCCCCAGGTACGGCGTGATCAGGTCGTCGAAGAAGTCGCGCTCGTAGGCGGCGGCGAGGCGCTGGTGCGAGCGGAACGCCAGTTCGTCCTGGGCGGCCCGGTCGATGCCCCACCGCACGGCCGTGATCGCGGCGTGGTCCCCCATCGACAACCCGGTACGCGGCTCGGCGTTGCGCGGAATCTCCGGCCGGAACGGCTGACTCGGGCGGAGCTTCGCCGCGATCCTCAACCGTTCGCCGAGCGTACGGGCCGAGTTGAGCCTGATCAGGTTGCGCCGCAGCTCCTCGTTGACGGCCAGCGGGGCGTCCGAGGTGGTGTCCACGCCACCGGCCACCCCGACCTCGATCTGCCCGAGCGCGATCTTGTTGGCCACCAGGATGGCCGCTTCGAGACCGGTACCGCAGGCCTGCTGGATGTCGTACGCCGGGGTGTGCGGGTCGAGCCGGGAGCCGAGCACCACCTCCCGGGTCAGGTTGAAGTCCCGGGCGTGCTTGAGCACCGCACCGGCCACCACCTCACCGAGCCGCTGGCCGGCCAGCCCGAACCGGGCGATCAGCCCGTCCAGGGCGGCGCCGAGCATGTCCGCGTTGGAGGCGCTGGCGTACCGGGAGTTTGACCGGGCGAACGGGATCCGGTTGCCACCGATCACCGCGACCCGACGGATGGTCTGCACGATCCCGCCTCCTCGAAACTCGGCCCGGCGAATCGGAAACTCAGCCGGGTGAAAGCCTTGCCGATACCCTACTCGCCAGTAGGCTACGCCTATGAGCGACAGGTACGCGAGCTTCGTCCAGTCGGGCCCCGGCCGCGCCTTGGTCAAGCGCCTCGGACTCCCCGACCCGCCCCGACTGCGCCGGCACCGACCCGGCGACCCGCTCGTCACCGCCCCGGTGGTGCTCGGCACGGCACCCGGCGGTCGACTCGCCGGACAGGTCGGCGCACTGCTCACCGCCGCCGGGGTCGAGCTGCGCGACCCCGCTGCCGTCGCACCCGGACCGGCCACCGACCCGGCCGCCCGGAACGCGGCCCTGGTCTACGACGCCACCGGCATCACCGACTCGACCGGGCTACGCCCGCTCTACGACTTCTTCCACGCCCACGCCCGGACGCTGCACCCGTCCGGCCGGGTGATCGTGCTCGGCACCCCACCCGAGGAGTGCGGCTCGCCCCGCGCGGCCACCGCCCAGCGCGCCCTGGAAGGGCTGACCCGCAGCATCGGCAAGGAGTTCGGCCGGGGCAGCACCGCACAACTCGTCTACGTGACCCGGGAAGCCGACGCCGGCACCCTGGTCAGCCTCGAATCGACCCTGCGCTTCCTGCTCTCCGGCCGCTCCGCGTACGTCTCCGGGCAGGTCGTCCGGGTCGGCCGGCCGGCCGGCCCGGGCCAGGCGGTCGCGCCCGCCGACTGGGACCGTCCACTCGCCGGCAAGGTCGCCCTGGTCACCGGTGCCGCGCGGGGGATCGGCGCGGCGCTCGCCCGGCTGCTGGCCCGCGACGGCGCGCACGTCGTGGTCCTGGACATCCCCGCCGCGGGCGACGCGCTCGCCGCGGTGGCCAACGACATCGGCGGTACGGCGGTACAGCTCGACCTGACCACGGCGGACGCCCCGACCCGGCTGGCCGAGCACCTGGCCACCAGACACGGCCACGTCGACATCGTGGTGCACAACGCCGGCATCACCCGGGACAAGACCATCGCCCGGATGGACGCCGACCGGTGGGACCAGGTCATCGACGTCAACCTCGCCAGCCAGGAGCGGATCAACGACGTGCTACTGGAACGGGACCTCATCCCGGCCGGCGGACGAATCGTCGCGGTCTCCTCCATCGCCGGGATCGCCGGGAACCGGGGACAGACCAACTACGCCACCAGCAAGGCCGGAGTGATCGGGCTGGTCCAGTCGATGGCCCCGGTGCTCGCCGAACGCGGCATCACGCTCAACGCGGTCGCCCCCGGCTTCATCGAAACCCGGCTGACCGCCCGCATCCCGCTGATGATCCGCGAGGCGGGCCGCCGGATGAACAGCATGTCCCAGGGTGGCCTGCCGGTCGACGTGGCGGAGACGATCGCCTGGTTCGCCTCGCCGGCGTCGGGCGGGATCACCGGGAACGTGGTCCGGGTCTGCGGCCAGAGCCTGCTGGGGGCGTGAGATGGCCGCCGCCGCAGAGTCCCCGCAGACCCGCCGGACCGTCGTACTGCCCGCGATGCCGGCCACCGGGGCGCTCTACCGCCGGGCGCTGACCGGGCTGCTGCCGGGGGTCGGCTCCCGCCGGGCCGACACGCCGCCGGACGTGGAGCTGACCGTACGCGGGGCCACCGTCGACCGCTCCCACCTGGCCGAGTACGACCGGGTGTGCGGTTTCC
Organism: Micromonospora sp. CPCC 206060; assembly: GCF_036906895.1. Lineage (NCBI taxonomy): Bacteria > Bacillati > Actinomycetota > Actinomycetes > Micromonosporales > Micromonosporaceae > Micromonospora > Micromonospora sp. CPCC 206060. Next base: position 88,095 of record NZ_JBAKHU010000025.1, on the reverse strand, counting down.
GCCTGACCGAGACACTGCCGGCGACGTACCCGCACATCATGGGTTTCCCGCTGGCCCTGCGCCTGATGACCGCCTCCGACTTCCCGTTCCCGCTGATCGGCCTCGTGCACGTGGGCAACCGGATCACCGTGCACCGGCCGATCGGCGCGGACGAGACCCTCGACTTCGCGGTACACGCCACCGACCTGCGCCCGCACGACCGGGGGCGGCAGCTCGACGTCATCCTCACCGGATCGGTGGACGGGACGGTGGTGTGGCACGGCGTCTCGACGTACCTGAGCCGGGAGCGGGGGGCCACCGTCGGCGCCCGGCGCGACCCGGGCGACCGACCGGCCCCGCCGGCCCCCACCGCCCGTTGGCGGGTCGAGCCACGCGTCGGTACGGACTACGCCCGGGTCTCCGGCGACCACAACCCGATCCACACCTCCCGGGCGGGCGCCCGGCTGCTCGGCTTCCCCCGCCCGATCGCACACGGCATGTGGAGCAAGGCCCGCTGCCTGGCCGCGCTCGCCCCCCGCCTGCCGGACGCCTACACGGTGGACGTCTCCTTCAAACTGCCCGTCCCGCTGCCGGCCACGGTCGCCTTCAGCGCCGGCACAACCGGCACCGGCTGGGAGTTCGCCCTGCACGACGCCCGCAGCGGCAAACCCCACCTCACCGGCACATTGATGTAAGGAAGGGCCCCCTATTAACGCTTTCGGTAGAGGAAGGGCCCCTTCTTAACAGGTGGTGATGCCCTGCACCATCAGCAGGGTCTTGCCGAGGGTGGCCCGGGACTGCATCGCCGCGTGCGCGTCCGCCGCCCGCTTTAGCGGGAAACGCTGCCCGATCACCGGCCTCAGCCGTCCCGCCGCCGCCTCGGCCAGCGCACGTACGGTGTCCGCGCGCAGCTCCTGCGGGGACGGCCGGGGGCGGACCAGGGTCACCCCGCGCGCCTGCGCGACCTCGTCCGGAATGTCGGCCCACTCCCCGCTGGCCAACCCGAAGCTGACCATGCGCCCACCCGGGCCGAGCAGGTCGAAGGCGGCGCGTCCCAGCCCGCCACCGACCCCGTCGAAGACCACGTCCACCATGGCGACGGTGGCGCGCAGCCGTCCGGTCCAGTCCGGATCGTGGTAGTCGACCACCAGGTCGGCACCGAGGTCCCGGACCAGCTCGACCTTGCGGGATCCGCCGGCCGCCGCGATCACCCTGGCCCCGGTCGCCCGTACGAGCTGGATCAGCAGGGTGCCCACCCCGCCGGCCGCCGCCTCGATCAGCACCCGGTCACCGGGCCGTACCCTGGCCGCCCGGACCAGCATCGTCGCGGTACGGCCGTCCGCCAGTAAGGCCACCGCCGCGTCCAGCCCCAACCCGTCCGGTACGTCGTACAGCCCGGCCGCGTCGACCAAGGCCCGTTCGGCGTACCCGCCGTTGCCGCCGGTCGACCCGACCACCTGGCGGCCGATCAGTCCCCGGTCTACGCCCGGCCCCACCCCGACGACGGTCCCACCGACCCCGTTACCGGGGATCATCGGCGGTTCGCCCCGGAACGGCCCGGACGCCAGACCCGCACGGAACTGGGTCTCCACGAAGGTGATGTTGGCGTAGGCGACCTCCACCACCACATGCCCGGGGCCGGGGGCCGGTTCCGGGGCCTCCCCCGGTACGAGCACCTCCGGCCCACCGAACTCCGTCAACCACACCGCGCGCACGAGCCCTCCCGAGGTCCGATCCCCGGTCAGCCTCCAACCTCAACCGTGGTTGATGTCAACGCCTGCCACCGCCGGGCCCGGCGACTGTCGCCTGCCAGGCACCGTCGCGGCTGTCGCCTGTCAGGCACCGTCGGGCGCCACCGACGGTTGCTGCCGTCAGGCACCGTCGATCGCTCCGGCGGCGAGGTAGGCGCGCAGCCCGTCCCGGCTGGTTGGCAGCCCGTACGCACCGACGAGCCCGATGAAGTTGCCGAACAGCCGGCCGTCGATCAGCCACGTCTCCGGGGACCGTACGAGCACCTCGACCAGCCGCTGCTGCCGGGCGGTCAGGGCGGTGAACGGGGTGCCCTCCGGGATGCGACCGTCGGGGAACGCAACCCGGAACGCCTCCCCCGCCACAGGCATCGCCTCGATGCCGGAGACGGTGGGCAGCCGGCTCAGCAGCGCGTCGAACGCCCGGTCGGTGTGCTCCGGCCCCACCTGTTGCAGGGCCAGCCCGGCGTGCCCGGACAGGTCACCGCCGAGGAAGGGCACATACCCACCCAGCTGGTCCGGCCCCACGCCCGGCTCGTCCGGTGGCCGGGCCGTCCAGGTGACGAGTTCCGCCACGGTGCCCGGGTCCACGTCGACGCCGAGGGCACCCGCCCGACCAACCGCCGCAGCCCAGCGGACCGCCGGGCGCGGATCGGCCAGCAGAGCGGCATCCGGTACGCCGCCCAGCAGCCCGGTCGCCACCAGGCCGGTCGCGACGACGCCGGCCTGACCAGCGGCAGCAGTGGCAGCGGTGCCGGCCTGACCAGCGGCAGCAGTGGCAGCGGTGCCGGCCTGACCAGCGGCAGCAGTGGCAGCGGTGCCGGCCTGACCAGCGGCAGCAGTGGCAGCGGTGCCGGCCTGACCAGCGGCAGCAGTGGCAGCGGTGCCGGCCTCGTCACCGGCAGCGGCTTCACCCGTGGCGACGGCGGACCGGACGAGGGCGGACAGGGCGGACAGGCTGCCGGTCGCCTCCTCCGGGAACCAGGCCAGGACGTACGCGGCCGAGATCCGTACCGCCGGATCGGCGTGGGTCAGCAGACTGCGGAACAAGGGCACCCCGACCCGCACCGCGTCGTACGCGGCCAGCGCCACGTACGTCCCGAGCCGCTCCTGATCCGCGCCACTCAACGATTCCACGTAGTCGTATTCGCTGTAATCCTCGTCGTACCCCTCGTCACCGGGACGCGGTGCGGCGGCGAGCAGTGCCGCCTCCGCCGCCCGCCGGAACTCGGCGACCGGCAGGCCGGTCGGCAGCCAGGTTTCGTCGTACCCGATCGCGATGGAGACCAGCAGCTCGATCAGGGGCGCCGGTTCCGGGGTCGCCGGATCCGCGAGCAGCTCCAGCAGGAACGGCACCGCGTAGGCGGTCGCCTCGTAGCGGGTGCCCTGGTGGAAAATGTTCCCGTACAGCTCCCAGCGGGCCCGTTCCCGGTCCTTCGGGTCCGTGGAGCGGAGCCTCCGGATTTGCCCCGGCACATCGTCGGCGGGCCCGTAGGCGTGGACCAGCCCCGCCCAGTTGATCTCATCAAGCGTGTCAAGCACGGACGTCATCGTGCCAGCCGCGTGCGACACCACCCGACAGCAAGGAAGGGCCCCTTCTTAACGCTTTCTGCGGTAAAAGGGCCCCTTATTAACAACGCTCATTCGCTGGCCGGACGCCAGACCGCGCCCTCGATCAACTGACCGGCACCGAGCCAGGCCACGTTCATCATCCGGGTGGCGGTCTTCTCCGGGTCGGCCGTCGGGTGGTCGGCGAGCCAGTCGGCCAGCGACTCACTCGCGCCGACCAGGGCGTACGCGATGACCTCCAGATCGGTCTCGCGGGCCTCGCGCCCCTGCGCGCGCAGCGCGTCGTCGAGCATCCCGGCGATCACCTCGACCATCCGGGCGCGCATGGTGGCCAACTGTCCCGCGAACGGCGGCTCGCCACGGGTCTGGCGGTAGAGCACCGACCAGCCGTCCCGGTGGGCGCCGACAAAACCGAAGAACGCCCGGAGGCCACGCCAGAGCCGCTCGTCGGGCGGCAGGTCGGGGGCGGCGGCCCCGGCGATCGCCTCGATCATCCGGGTGCACTCCCGGTGCAGGCAGGCGACGAAGAGATCCTCTTTCGGCCCGAGGTACGCATAGACCATGGGCTTGGAGATGCCGGCGTCCTCGGCGATCTCGTCCATGCTGGCGGCGTGGTAGCCGCGGCGGGAGAAGACCTTTACGGCGGCGTCGAGCATCTGCTGCTCGCGGACCGCGCGGGGTAACCGCTTGAAAGCGGGGGTGGTGGACACCTTGCCAGCATACCTACTCGTGCGTAAGGTTACGCCAGAGTAACTAATGTCCCGCCCGGAAGGTGCACACCGATGACGGACTTCGATCCGGAAACCCTGGCCACGGCCGACTCCAAGGAGCTGCTCAAGATCGTCAAGTCGACCCCGGATTCCAAGATCGCCGAGGTCATGCAGAGCGACCTGCGCAGCAAGGTGCTCGACGAGGTGTTCAACCGGATGCCGACGCTGTTCCGGGCCGACCGGGCCGGCTCCACCAACGCCGTCATCCACTGGAACATCACCGGTCGACCGGACGGCGGGACCGACACCTACGAGGTGGTCATCGAAAACGGCACCTGCACCGCCTCGTCGGCCCCGGCACGGGACCCGAAGCTCTCCCTCACCATGGGCCCGCTGGAGTTCCTCAAGATCGTCTCCGGTGGCGCCAACCCGGTAATGATGTTCATGACCGGCAAGCTGAAGGCCAAGGGCGACCTCGGCCTCGCCGCCAACATCGCCAACCTGTTCGACATCCCCAAGGGCTGACATGGCCGAGTTCTCGCTCGACCTGACCGAGGAACAGCGGGATCTGCGCGACTGGGTGCACGGCTTCGCCGAAGAGGTCGTGCGCCCGGCCGCGGCCGAATGGGACGCCCGCGAAGAGGCTCCCTGGCCGATCATCCAGGAGGCCGCCAAGATCGGCCTCTACGGATTCGAGTTCCTCGCCAACTGCTGGGCCGACCCCACCGGCCTCTCCCTCCCGATCGCCAGCGAAGAACTCTTCTGGGGTGACGCCGGCATCGGGCTCGGGATCTTCGGCACCTCGCTCGCCGTCGCCGCCATCTACGGCTCCGGCACCCCCGAACAGCTCGTCGAGTGGGTTCCCCAGTGCTTCGGCACCATCGACGAGCCGGCTGTCGCCGCGTTCTGCACCACCGAGCCGGAGGCCGGCTCGGACGTCGGATCGATGCGTACCCGCGCGACATACGACGAGGCCACCGACGAGTGGGTACTGCGCGGGCAGAAGGCGTACGCCACCAACGGCGGGATCGCCGGCGTGCACGTGGTCACCGCCTCGGTGGACCCGTCCCTCGGCTCCCGTGGGCAGGCCGCCTTCGTGGTACCACCGGGTACCCCCGGACTCGTCGCCACGAAAAAACTCAAGAAGCTGGGGCTGCGTGCCTCGCACACCGCCGACGTCTTCCTCGACGACGTACGCATCCCTGGGCGCTGCCTGCTCGGCGGCCGGGAGGCCCTGCTGGAGCGGCTCGACCGAGCCCGTTCCGGGCAGCGGGCCGCCTCGCAGGCGGCGATGCGGACCTTCGAGCTGTCCCGCCCGACGGTCGGCGCACAGGCGATCGGCGTGGCCCGCGCGGCCTACGAGTACGCGCTGGACTACGCCCGGGACCGGGTGCAGTTCGGTCGACCGATCATCGAGAACCAGGCGATCGCGTTCGCGCTGGCCGACATGAAGATGGAGATCGACGCGGCCCGGTTGCTGGTCTGGCGGGCCTCCTGGATGGGCCGGAACAACCGGCCGTTCGCCGCCGGTGAGGGCTCGATGTCCAAGCTGAAGGCGGGCGAGGTCGCCGTCGCCGTGACCGGGCAGGCGGTACAGATCCTCGGAGGTGCCGGTTTCCTCCGCGAGCATCCGGTGGAGCGCTGGTACCGGGACGCCAAGATCTACACGATCTTCGAGGGGACCTCCGAGATCCAACGTCTGGTGATCTCCCGCGCGATCTCCGGAATGCAGATCCGCTGACGGTACAGACGGCAGTGCCGGCGGTGTCGCCAGCCGACGCACCACGGGCGACACCGACCACCGGCACTGCCGACGGTGCCACCGACTGACCGGGCCGCTGGTTAAGAAGGGCCCCTTCCTATACCGAAAACGATAAGAGGGGGCCCTTCCTTGCAGGACCTCGCCTTTGTCGTCGCCACCCTGGCCCGGCGCGGGCTGCTCACCCCGGGCCGGCCCGTCCGGGTCGCCGCCCAGCTCAACGCGCTGCGTAAATGGGGCTGGAGCATCGCCGGTGAACTGCGCCAGGCGACGGCCCGGGACCCGGACCGGGTGGCGGTCGTCGACGAGAACGACCGTGAGCTGACCTACCGGGAGCTGCTGGACCGCACCGAACGGCTGACCCGGGCGCTGCGCACGGTGTACGGCGTACAACCCGGGGACCGGATCGGGGTGCTCTGCCGCAACCACCACGGTCTCATCGAGACCATCGTCGCCGGCACCCTGCTCGGCGCCGACACGGTACTGGTCAACAGTGGGCTCTCCGCCGCCCAGCTCACCGTCGTCGCCACCGAGCAGCGGCTCAGACTGCTGGTGCACGACGACGAGTTCGCCGACCGGGTGCTCCCACTGCCGGCCGAGGTGCAGCGGGTCGACGAGCAGCAGCACGCCGGGCTGATCGCCGGTGCGTTGTCGAGCACGCTGAAACCCCCGCCCCGGGACGGCCGGACGATCGTGCTCACCTCGGGCACCACCGGCACGCCGAAGGGTGCCCGCCGCCCGACCCCGAACGGGTTCGGCCCGCTGGTCTCCATCATCGACCGGATCCCGCTGCACGCCCGCGACCGGATGATGATCGCCGCACCGATCTTCCACACCTGGGGGTACGCCGCCCTCCAGGTCGCCTTCGCGCTGCGGGCCACCATCGTGCTGCACCGCCGCTTCGAACCGGCCACCGCACTAGACGCACTGGTCCGGCACCGCTGCGACGCCCTCTTCGCCGTACCGGTCATGCTGCAACGGATGCTGGAGGTGACGCCGCCCGACCCACGGCCGCCACTGAAGGTGGTCGCGGTCAGCGGATCGGCCCTGCCCGGCGGCCTCGCGCCGCGGTTCATGGACACCTACGGCGACGTCATCCACAACCTGTACGGCTCGACCGAGGTGTCCTGGGCCTCCATCGCCACCCCGGCCGACCTGCGCCGGGCGCCGACCACGGCCGGTCGTCCGCCACACGGCACCCGGCTGGCGATCCTGGACGCGGTCGGCGGCCCGGTGCCGACCGGCCAGGTCGGCCGGATCTTCGTCGGCAACGAGATGCTCTTCGAGGGGTACACCTCGGGTGCCGGCCGGGAAAGCCGGGACGGCCTGCTCAACACCGGCGACCTGGGTAGGATCAACGCCGACGGCCTACTCTTCGTGGATGGCCGCGAGGACGACATGATCGTCTCGGGTGGAGAGAACGTCTTCCCGTCCGAGGTGGAAGACCTGATCGCCCGGCTGCCCCAGGTCCGCGAGGTCGCCGTCATCGGCGTACCGGACCCGGAGTTCGGCCAGCGTCTCGCGGCGTTCCTGGCCCTGCATCCCGGGGAGACGCTGGACCCGGAGGCGGTACGCGAGTACGTCCGCCACCACCTGGCCCGGTTCTCCGTACCCCGGGATGTGATCTTCGTGAATTACCTGCCCCGTAACGCCACCGGCAAGGTGCTCGCCCGCGAGTTGCGCCGGTACGTCGGTTGAGCGTGCCGGCACCCCGCCGTCGTCTCCCCCTCCTTCTTGTCGAGGGCGCCACCCTGCTCTCCGGTACCGGCAACGGGGTCGCCACCGTCGCGCTGCCCTGGCTGGTGCTGGAACGTGGTGGCGGCCCCACCGCAGCCGGGCTGGTGGCGGCGGCCACCGCCCTGCCGCTGCTGATCGCCAGCCTGGTCTCCGGCACCGTCGTCGACCTGCTCGGCCGGCGCCGTACCGCGCTGTTCTCGGACGCTCTCTCCGCCGCCTCGGTGGCCGCCATCCCGCTCGTCGATGCCACCATCGGCCTCAACCTGGCGTGGATCGTCGTGCTCGCCGCCCTCGGGGCGGTCTTCGATCCGGCCGGCCTGACCGCCCGGGAAACGCTGCTGCCCGCCGCCGCCCAGGCCGCCGGTTGGCGGATCGAGCGGGCCAACGGGGTACACGAGGCGACCTGGGGCCTGGCGTTCCTGGTCGGACCGGGCATCGGCGGCGTACTGATCGCCACCATCGGCCCCGGGTCGACCCTCTGGGTCACCGCGGCGGGGTTCGCCCTGGCCGTACTGCTGATCGCCGCTGTCCGGCTACCCGGCGCCGGCCGTCCGGAGGCTCCGCCCGCCGGGGTCTGGCAGGGCACCGTGGAGGGACTGCGCTTCGTCTGGCGGGACCGGCTGCTGCGTGCCGTCGCCCTGCTGACCATGGCGCTGGTCGCGCTCTATTTGCCGGTCGAGGGGGTGGTACTGCCGGCGTACTTCGTGGCCGAGGGGGCACCGGCGCGGCTCGGCAGCGTCCTGATGGCGATGAGCGCCGGCTCGATCCTCGGCGCCCTCGCCTCCGGCTGGGCGGTACGCCGGCTCCGCCGCCGGACCCTGTTCGTCGTCGCGCTGGTCGTCACCGGTCTGGCCCTGGTCGGGCTGGCGGCACTGCCGCCGTACCCGGCGATGCTCACCTTCGCGGTCGTCATCGGGCTGGCGTACGGGCCGATCAACCCGCTGGCCAACTACGCCATGCAGACCCGCACGCCGGAGCGGCTGCGCGGGCGGGTGGTCGGGGTGATGACCTCCTTCTCGTACGCCGCCGGACCCGCGGGCTACCTGCTCGCCGGGCCACTGGTCGAGTGGCTCGGTCTCCGGGCGGCCTTCCTGGCGCTGGCCGGCACCCTGCTGGTGGTGGCGGTGGCCGCCGTGCCGATGCGGGTACTGCGGGCCCTGGACGACCCGCCGCGTCACCCGCCCGCACCGCCCGGCGGCACCAGCGGACGTACCGAGGGACCGGTGCCCCTCGGGGAGCAGTGGGCGCCCTCCGCCCACCGCGACTGACCGCCCACCGCGACTGACCGCCGATTCGGCGCCCGCAGGCCCGGCCGCGAACGACCGGCGTCGCAAACGATCGACGTCGTGCCCGATCGGCATCGCGAATGATCGATGTCGCGAACGATCGACGCCGTACCCGGTCGGCATCGCGAACGGTCGACATTGCGAGCGACCGGTGTCGTGCCCGGCCGGCGTCGTGCCCGGTCGGCTACCGCCCGGGTATCTCGATCCGCCCGTCGACCGCTGCGGCGGCGATGTCCCGCCGGTGGTGCGAGCCGTCCAGGCGTACCCCGTCCACCAGGGCGTAGGCCGCGTCCCTGGCGGCGGCCAGGTCGGCGCCGGTCGCGGTGGCGCAGATCACCCGCCCACCGGCGGAGACCAGTTCCCCGTCGGACCGCCGGGTGGTCCCGGCGTGGATGATGCCGGGCCGGTCGGCCCCGGTGATCACGTCACCGGTACACGGGGTATCCGGGTAGCCGGCCGAGGCGACCACCACGGTCACCGCCGACCCGTCCCGCCAGCGCAACGGCGGGTGCGCGGCCAGTGTCCCGGTCGCGGCGGCGTGCAGCAGCCCGGCGAGCGGAGTCTCCAGCAGCGCGAGGACGACCTGCGTCTCCGGGTCGCCGAACCGCGCGTTGAACTCGATCACCTTCGGCCCGTCGGCGGTCAGCGCCAGCCCGACGTAGAGCAGCCCGGCAAACGGGGTACCCCGACGGCGCAGCTCGGCCAGGGTCGGGTGAACCACGCTGGTCAGCACCTCGTCGACCAAGCCGGGCGGGGCCCAGGGCAGCGGCGCGTACGCCCCCATGCCACCGGTGTTCGGCCCGGTGTCGCCCTCACCCACCCGCTTGAAGTCCTGCGCCGGCAGCAGCGGCAGGGCCGCCTCACCGTCGGTGACCACGAAGAGGGAGACCTCCGGGCCGGCCAGGTACTCCTCGATCACCACCCGGCCGCACTCCCGGGCGTGGGCCAGGGCAGCCGCCCGGTCCCCGGTGACCACCACACCCTTGCCGGCGGCAAGCCCGTCGTTCTTCACCACGTAGGGCGGGGTGAAACTGTCCAGTGCGGCAGCCGCGCCCGCCTCGTCGGTGCAGGTCACCGCGCGGGCGGTCGGTACGCCAGCCGCCGTCATGATCTCCTTGGCGAACGCCTTGGAGCCCTCCAGCCGGGCCGCCTCGGCAACGGGTCCGAAGACCGCGATGCCCTTGGCGCGTACCGCGTCGGCGACCCCGGCGACCAGCGGCGCCTCCGGCCCGATCACCACCAGGTCGGCGGCGGTCTCCACCGCCAGCCCCACCACCGCTGCCGGATCCATCGGATCCACCGAGCGCAGCTCGGCGATCGACGCCATTCCCGGGTTCCCCGGTGCCACGGTCAACTGCTCGACGGCCGGATCCGCGGCCAGGCCCAGGGCGAGCGCGTGCTCGCGCCCACCACCACCCAGAAGAAGTACGTGCACGAGCCCCGATCCTACGCGCCCCACCCTGGACAGGCTCTGATCATGGCCTCGCCGTCCCACTGACCGGGTTGATCATGAAGTTATTGTCACGACACGCCGGGTGGGCCAACAACAACTTCATGGTCAACGGAGCAGAGGGTCAGCAGCGGACGGTCAGGCACTCCGGGCGGCAGTCCGGGCGGCAGCGATGGCCTGCCGCACCGTGTACGGGATGTAATCCGGCCGCAGCGTGTCGACCCAGGTGAAGCGGAGCACCGTCCAACCGGCGTTGACCAGTCGGTTCTGCCGCCGACGATCGGCGAAGACCGCCTGTGGCGAGTCGTGCGCCGCTCTGCCGTCTGCCTCGGCGATCACCCTCGGTGCCCGCCAGCCCAGGTCACCGACGCCGAGCAGGTAGCCGTCGCGGTCACGGACGGGCAACTGGAGTTCGTCCGGCGGCACTCGGCCGTCTACGCAACGCAGTCGGGTACGCGTCTCCAGCGGAGACTGCGCCCGTCCGTCCGCCTCGCCGAGACAGCCCCGGGCCGCCACAGCACCCCGGCGGCCCCTGATCAGAGCTGGCACCAGCGCCAGGTCTTCCGGAACGAGAAGCCCACGGTTCAACGCCGAGTCGAGCAGTGCGACAGCACGGTACCGGTCCTGGCGAAGTATCAGGTCAGCCACCGTCCGGAGCACATCGGTGACCGGAATCCCACCGACCCGGCAGAGCTGGCCAGGATTGATCACCAACTGATGGACCACCACCTCGGAATGAGCCACCCGGACTGGCCGTGCGGCCGGACCCGGCACCGAGAGATGGATCGCCCCGGTCGTGGGCAGACCGGCAATGTGGTGCAGTTCCGCAGCCGTGTCGAGCACCGCCACCGCACCCGGACCGTACGACCCGACCACCGCCCGGATCCGGGCACGCCGTGGGACCTCGTCGTACACATCGGCATCCACCAGATACCCGGCCCTCGCCAACGGACGCCACCGGCCCGAGCGGCACAGCCGATGCACCTCGTGCACCGTGAGGCCGGCTGCCCGGGCCTGCGTCAGCGTGACTGTGCCGTCCTGGTCGGCAGCGATCCGTCGGACGATCGACATGGCATCCATGCCGACGATTTGTTCCGAGGCTCAGAGATCAATCAAGCCCCTGTGGACAACCCGCCCCATCCGCCGCAGGACGCCCTGTGGATAACTCCTCAGACCTGGGTGTTGATCATGAAGTTGTTGTCACGACACGCCGAAGGGAGTGACAACAACTTCATGATCAACGACCGCAGGCGAACGCAGGCAGACGTCAACGACGGTCACCGACCGTGGGTGAGGGTGGGCGAGTGGGGTCTCAGGGGAGGAGGGGGTGGCGGACCACGTTCTCCTCACGGCCGGGGCCGACACCGACGATGCTGACCCGGGTGCCGCACAGCTCCTCGATCCGGGCGATGTACCGGCGGGCGTTCTCCGGCAGTTCCTCCTCGGTACGCGCCTTCGTGATGTCCTCCCACCAGCCGTCCAACTCCTCGTAGATCGGCGTGGCATGGTGGAAGTCGGTCTGCGTCATCGGCATGTCGTCGAACCGCTCGCCGTTGATCTCGTAGCCGACGCAGATCGGCACCTTCGACATGCCGGTGAGCACGTCCAGCTTGGTGACGACCAGGTCGGTGACCCCGTTGAGGCGGCAGGAGTACCGGGCGACGACGGCGTCGAACCAGCCGCACCGGCGCTCCCGACCGGTGGTGGTGCCGTACTCGTGGCCGATCTTGCGTAGGTGCTGGCCGTTGTCGTCGAAGAGCTCAGTCGGGAACGGGCCGGAGCCCACCCGGGTGGTGTACGCCTTGCTGACCGCGATCACCTGGTTGATCGCGGTCGGCGGGATACCCGCGCCCACGCACGCCCCACCGGCGGTCGGGTTCGACGAGGTGACGAAGGGGTAGGTGCCGTGGTCCATGTCGAGCATGGTCGCCTGGGCACCCTCCAGCAGCACGGTCTCGCCGCGGTCGAGCGCGTCCCAGAGCATCACCCGGGTCTCCGCGATGTACGGCCGCAGCCGCTCCGCGTACCCGAGGTACTCCTCGATCACCGCGTCCACGTCGAGCGCCTTGCGGTTGTAGACCTTGAACAGGAGCTGGTTCTTCTCCCGCAGCGCCAGTTCCAGCTTCTTGCGCAGGATGCCCGGGTCGAGCAGGTCCTGGAGCCGGATGCCCATCCGGGCGACCTTGTCGCCGTAGGCCGGGCCGATACCGCGACCGGTGGTGCCGATCCGGGACGAACCGAGGTACCGCTCGACGACCCGGTCCAGGGCCCGGTGGTGCGGCATGATCAGGTGCGCGTCACCGGAGATGCGCAGCCGGGAGACGTCGACGCCGCGTTCGGCGAGCCCGTCGATCTCGGCGAGCAGCACCTTCGGGTCGACCACGACACCGTTACCGATGATGATCATGGCGTTGGGCGAGAGCGCTCCGGACGGCATCAGGTGCAGTGCGTACTTCTGCCCGTCCGGAGTGATCACCGTGTGCCCGGCGTTGTTGCCGCCGGAGTACCGGACGACGTAGTCGACCCGCTCACCCAGCAGGTCGGTAACCTTGCCCTTGCCCTCGTCGCCCCACTGTGCGCCGATGAGCACGATCGCTGGCATCTCTTACCCGCCTCCACGGGGGCCCGGGTGCCAGGTGGCGACGCATGGCGAGCCCGAGAAGCCAGGCTAACAAGTAGTGACGGCACGGCCCGCGCGGGCCGTGGGCAACGAGGCAGGAGGCCCCTTCCGGTGTACGACGTGGTGCTGCTCACTCTCGTCTCGGAGCGGGAGGCCGGCTCCGGCTGCGGCAGCGGTGACTCGTGCTGCGGTTCCTCCGCCGGGAGCTGCGGTCCCGTGGACCGAGCGGACGCAACCAACCGCGATCCCGCCAACGGGGCCGATCAGGATGGCCGTCCCGTCGTCGCGGCCGACTCGCCCACCGGGCCCGCTCCGGACATCTGCGGCACGCCCCGGGTACCGGTCCTGACCTGCGCGGATGCACTCACCGCCCGGGGCGCTCGGGTGGAGACGGTCACCGCCTGCTCGGACGCGGAGATCGACGCCGTACTCGCCCGGCTGGACGGCCCGGCCCGCGACGACGGCCTCACCTGGCCCGACCCGGACCCGAAGACCAGGCTCGTGGTGGCTACCGCCAGTGACGGTCAGTTGCGCGCCGTCCTGCGCCGCCTGGTCCGCCGGTACGCCCCACCGCCCAGCCGCCGCCCGGCCGGCCTGCCCGGCAACCGGACCGTACCCGACCTGCCCGCGATCGGGGTACTGCCGCTCGATCCCGCCCGCGGTGCGGCTCCCCGCGACCTCGCTGCCCAGCTCGGGCTGCCCCGTGACCCGGTGGCGGTGGCGAACGCCGTACTCGACGGTCCGGTCCGGCGTCTCGACCTGCTGCGCAACGACGCCGGTTCGGTCACCCTGGACGGCGCGCTGCTGGGTGCGGCGGACGAGGCGGGCCGCCCGCTCGCCTGGCGGGGCCGGGTCGAGGTGGACGACGCGGTCCTCTCCACCGGTGACGACCCGCTGCTGGCCTGCGCGGTGGGCAACGCCGCCGGGTACGCCACCCTCGACGGGTTGCCGCTGCTGACCGCGCCGGACCCGGGCGACGGTGTGCTGGAGGTCGCGGTGGCCGTTCCCGTGTTCGCCCGATCACCGTTGGGTAGGAAGCGGGTCCGGGTGGAGGTACGTCGGGCCCGGGGACGTGCGGTCTCGGTGACCCCGCGGGACGAGGATGTTCCCTTCCTCGACGACGGGGTCGAGGGGAAGCTGAACCGGAAACGTTCCTGGTGGATCGAGCCGGGTGCGTGGGGGGTTCACACCAACTGACCGGCGCGGGCTGACGCAGCGCCCGGCTGGCATCGTCCGGGGGGCATATCCTCGCCGCAGGAGGAGGGGGAGGAAGCGTGGTAGACGAGAACGCCGACCGGGTCCAGCGACCAGGCCAGGAGACACCGGTACCGAAGCGGGACGTCGAACCGTTCTGGCCGCCGGAGCAGATCGAGACCGGTGGGTCCACATCCACACCGTCGGGCTCATCCGGATCGGGCTGGCCGGGGGACGCGTCGGGCTGGCCGCCCGTACCCGGGTCGCCCTGGCCCTCCGTGGCGTCCGGACCCTCCGTGGCGCCTGGGCCGGCACAACCCGCCTCCACGCCCGGGGGCCGGACCACGGGGGACCAGGTGCCGCCGAAGGCACCCGGCGCCTTCGTGGACGACGCCACCCGGGCCTGGCCGCTGGTCGGGCCGGCGAACGGCGCGGCCGGACCGGCCGGGGCCGGTGCCCCGGCCTCCCCGGGATCCGGTGCGCCGGATGCCGTCGCCCCGCACGCCCCGGAGCCGGTCGGCCCGCCCGGAACCTCCGGTCCTGGCGCCACCTCGCACGGCGCGTCCAGTCCCGGCGCCACCCCGCACGGCACGTCCAGTCCCGGCGCCACCCCACCGGCGGTTGATCTCGACCAGCCGTTCACCCTGGACGAGCCGGTGACCATGCCGTTCGTCCCGGTGCAGAGCAGGAGCCCGGAACCCCGCTCGGTCACCGAACCGCCGAGCACCCCGACGGGCACGACCGCCGACACCGAGCCCGAGGCGGCTGCCCCGGATGAGACATTCGACACTCCCGATACCGCACCGGCCACCGGCCGCGCACCGGTGACGCCACCGCCCCTGTTCCACGGTGGCGGTCCGGTACCGGCCGAGTCAGCCTCGGGCCGGACCAGCGCCGCCGTCTCGCCGTGGGCCCAGCCACCGCAGCGTCCACCGGGCGAACAGGGCGCCCGGCCAACCGGCTCACCGGGACACGCCCGTGCCACCGGTACGGCCCGACGGCCGGTCCCGGAGTCCGGCGCGGCAGCCGGGCAGGCTCCGGTCCAGGGCAGTCACCCGGTGCCGCCGTACCACCAGCAGTCGGGCGCGCCGGTCGTACCGCCACCGACCCCACCCGCTCAGCCGGGAGTGGCCCGGCACGGTCAGGGCACCCAGCCGGGAGTACCGCAGTACGACCAGGGCAGCCCACCGCCGCCCGACCCGCAACCGGGTGGCTGGGGCGTACCACAGCCGGAGACCCACCAGCCGGTCGGTCGTCATCCCGCACCGCCCTACCCGAACGGCTGGGCGGCACCACCGCAGCCCGCCCCCACCTATCCGGCACCGCAGCAGCCGGGCGGTTGGACGCCGGCACAGGACCCGGCCGCCGGTCAGCCGGTGCCGTACCAGCAGACCGGCTGGGCGACGCCCGCCAGCCCCGTCCCGCCGCCGGTACACCAGGCCCCGCCGGCGCACCAGGTCCCGCCCCCGCCCCCGGCCCCGGCCCCGCCGCCGGCCAGTCCGGCCGAGCCGGCCACTCCGGCCCCGGCTGCGGAGTCACCGACCGAGCCGAGTGGCTGGACCGCCCAACCGGCCGCCTCCTGGCCCGGCGAGGGCTGGCGACCGGCCCCGCCCTGGCAACAGGCGCCGCCGCCCGTCCCGCCGCAGCACCCCGGTGTGGTTCCGGTGCCGCAGCAGCCGTACCAGGAGACACCCGGTGTGGTCCGGGTGCCGGCGGCCGGCCAACCGGACCCGGCGTGGCCGGCGGAGGGCCCGGCCCCCACGGCGGAGGACTTCGCCCGACGGCGGGCGGCCCGACCGGTGGACCCGGTCGCCACCATGGGGCTGCGGGCGGCGGTCAACAAGACCACGCTCGGCCTGGTCAAGCTCGCCCCGGGGCGGCAGGAGCAGGAACTCAAGCGGGACATCGACATGGTCCGCCGCAACTTCGGCGGGCTGCGCCAGGTCACGGTGGTCAACCCCAAGGGCGGTGCCGGGAAGACGGTGGCCATCCTGCTGCTCGCCATGACCTTCGGTCAGAAGCGCGGCGGGTACGTGCTGGCCTGGGACAACAACGAGACCCAGGGCACCCTGGGGATGCGTGCCCAGCAGGACTTCCACTCCCGGACCGTGCGGGACATGCTGCGTGACCTGGGGCAGTTCCAGGGTGCCCACGGGCGGGTCGGTGACCTGTCGCAGTACGTCCGCTCGCAGGGCGAGGGGATGTTCGACGTGCTGGCCTCGGACGAGTCGGCGACCGGTGGCGAGATGCTCACCGCCAGTGCGTTCGCCGAGATCCGTGAGGTGGTCAGCCGGTTCTACAAGTTGATCTTCGTGGACACCGGCAACAACGTCCGGGCCCAGAACTGGCAGGCCGCGATGGATGCCACCGACCAGCTCGTGATCACCATGTCCGCCCGGAACGACTCCGCCGAGACCGCCGCCCGAATGCTCGACCACCTGGAGCAGAGCGGCCGGCAGCGGCTGGTCCGGCAGGCGGTCACCGTGGTCTCGATGCCCCCGTCCCGCAAGGAGATCGACCTACCGGCCATCCAGCAGCACTTCGCCGCCCGGACCAGGGCGGTCCTGCTGGCGCCGTACGAGCGGCTGATCGACTCGGGTGAACCGATCCGGTACGGGCAGCTCTCCGCCGCGACCCGGGACGCCTGGCTGAAGATCGCGGCGGCGGTGGCCGAGGGCCTCTGACCGCAGGCCGTCCGGGGTCGGGCCACCGGGTGGGTACCGGCGGCCCGACCAGGATCGGCCGGGCCGGGTCGGCGACCGGTCGGGTGACGCCGGCCCGGTGTCAGCTACTGGGCAGGGCGTCGGCCGCCGCCGGGTCGCAGTCCCGCAGGAACTGGGCGCAACGGGCCGCCTCGTCCGCCTCCCCGATGGCGTCGGCGGCCCGGGAGAGCAGGTAGAGGCAGCGCAGGAAACCCCGGTTCGGGGTGTGCGACCACGGCACCGGCCCGTGGCCGCGCCAGCCGTTGCGTCGGAGCTGGTCCAGGCCCCGGTGGTAGCCGGTACGCGCGAAGGCGTACGCGGTCACCGTCGCGCCCTCGGCCAGCGCGCGTGCCCCCAGCGCACCCCAGGCGGCGCACGAGGTGGGAAAACGGGCGGCGACCGAGGCGTACGCCTCGTCGGTGTCCGTCCCGGTGGCCTCGGCGAGCGCAGCCTCGGCGGCTTCGTCGGCGGGTAGGAGCGTGGCCGGTGGTTCAGGCAACAGGTTCTGCATCTGCCCATTCAACCCGTCCCGACCATGGCCCGGTGCGCGGGGCGGCACGTTGACGCTGGCTGAACGGTTGAGCACCGGTAGCGCGTGCGGCCGGTGTGGCCGGCGGCGCCGTCGACTACAAATGGAGATCCGGAGCCTCCCCAGGACCCGGTTGAAAGAGAGCCCGGTGGCGTGAGCCGCCGGGCTCTCGACTTTCCGGCCGCCGGCCGGTGCATGGCGGTTGCCGGTGCAGGGCACGATGACCGGATGCCGACCCCACCCCCCGCCGACGTGATCGACCTGCACGACACCACCGAACACGAGATCGAGACCCGGGCGGAACTGGACCGTCACCTCGCCGCCGGCAGCCTCGCCGGGCTGACCGTGCAGGGGCTGTACCTGGACGTCACCCCGACGCCCGACCTCTCCGCCGTCGACCTGACCGACACGCTCTTCGTCGGGTGCCACTTCCCGTCGACCGAGGTCGAGGCGGAGATGGTCCGCCGGGGTGCACACGTCGTACCGCCGTTCCGGGACCTGCCGTACCCGACCCAGCCGACCCATCTCTACCGGCCAGAGGAGCTGGCTGAGGGCTTCGCGACCGCAGGCTTCGACGGGATGTACGACACCCGGGTGTACCGGCATTTCCGCGAGCAGGGCGGGGCTGTCCCGGAGGTCCGCGAGGCGCTGGCCCAACGGATGCACGACCACGGCATCGACAATGCGCTCGCCGACGCCACCCGGTCGTGGCTGGCCGTGCACGGCCCCCAGTCGGTGGTCGGGGTGATGGGTGGGCACGCGGTCCCCCGGGGTAGCGCGGCGTACCGGCTGGCCGCGCGGCTGGGCTGGGAGCTGGCCCGCGCCGACCGGCTGGTGGTCACCGGCGGCGGGCCGGGCGTGATGGAGGCGGCCAACCTGGGCGCGTACCTCGCCGGGCACGACGTCGACGCGCTGGCCGAGGCGATCGACCTGCTGGCCGGGGCACCGGACTTCACCGACCACGAGCGGTACACCGCGACAGCGCTCACGGTCCGGGAGCGGTTCGGTGACGCCGGGGCACCGGACCGGGACCCGGGTTTCGCCAGCGGCCCGCACGACTGGGCCCGCTGCGGCGGCCTGGCCATCCCCACCTGGCTCTACGGCCACGAGCCGGCGAACCTCTTCGCCGGCCGGATCGCCAAGTACTTCTCGAACGCGATCCGGGAGGACATCATCCTGCGCCTGGCCCGGGGTGGGATCGTCTTCGCCCCTGGCCGGGCCGGGACGGTACAGGAGGTCTTCCAGGCGGCCACCAAGACGTACTACGGCACGGACGGCGCGAGCGGGGCGTACGTCTTCCTGGACCGGGAGTTCTGGACCACCACCCTGCCGATCGGCGCCCTGCTCCAGCCGCTGCTGGCGGCGTCGCCGTTCGGGGACCTGTCCGGCACGGTGCACCTGACCGACGACGTGCACGAGGCGGTACGGCTGCTCACCGCCGCCCCCTGAGCGGAGCTGCCCCCAGGAGCCCCACCGCCACCTGAGCCGGGCCGGCCGGTCGGCCGGTGGTCGGGGCCTGCGGGCCCGGAACGGCCGTGCGGCCGGCCCCCGGACGGGGACCGGCCGCACGGACCGGGTAGTAAGAACTACTTGGCCAGGGTGGTACCGGTCGAGCGCAGGTGCTCGCACGCCTCAGCGACGCGCGCGGCCATCCCGGCCTCGGCGGCCTTGCCCCAGACCCGGGGGTCGTACAGCTTCTTGTTGCCGACCTCGCCGTCGACCTTCAGCACACCGTCGTAGTTGCGGAGCATGTGGTCCGCGACCGGGCGGGTGAAGGTGTACTGCGTGTCGGTGTCGATGTTCATCTTGACCACGCCGTAGTCGAGCGCCTCACGGATCTCCGACAGCAGCGAGCCGGACCCACCGTGGAAGACCAGGCTGAGCGGCTTCTCCTTGCCGTACTTGGCGCCGACCGCCTCCTGGATCTGGTTGAGGATCTCCGGGCGGAGCTTCACGTTGCCCGGCTTGTAGACGCCGTGCACGTTGCCGAAGGTCAGCGCCGCCATGTAGCGGCCCTTCTCGCCGAGGCCGAGCGCCTCGACCATGGCCAGTCCGTCCTCGATGGTGGTGTAGAGCTTGTCGTTGATGGCGTTCTCGACGCCGTCCTCCTCACCACCGACGACGCCCACCTCGATCTCCAGGACGATCTTGGCCTGGGCGGCGTCGTCGAGGAGCTGCGCGGCGATCTCCAGGTTCTCCGCGACCGGCACGGCGGAGCCGTCCCACATGTGCGACTGGAACAGCGGCTCCTCGCCGCGCGCGACCCGCTCCTTGGAGATGGCCATCAGCGGACGGACGAACTTGTCCAGCTTGTCCTTGGGGCAGTGGTCGGTGTGCAGCGCGATGTTGACGTTGTACTTCTTGGCCACCTCGGTGGCGTACGCGGCGAACGCCACGGCGCCGGTGACCATGTCCTTGATGGTCGGGCCGGAGAGGTACTCGGCGCCACCGGTGGAGACCTGGATGATGCCGTCACTCTCGGCGTCGGCGAAGCCCCGCAGCGCGGCGTTGAGGGTCTGCGAGGACGTCACGTTGATCGCGGGGTACGCGAACCGGCCGGCCTTGGCGCGGTCGAGCATCTCGGCGTAGACCTCAGGGGAAGCGATGGGCATGTCAAACGCTCCTTACTTACCGCTCTCGGCCGTGTGGCCGCTGTCGTTCCATGGCTGCGCCGGACCGCGCTGTCCTCCGCCGGAAGTATCCCGTAGCCGGCCTGTGCCGGCACAACCGGGCCGGACCCGGCCGACCGGCCGCTCAGCTCCACCCGGGTGTACCCGGCCGGCCGGCCGCTCAGCCCCGCCCCAACCGGTCCGGCACCGCGACGCTGATCAGCCAACTCACCACTGCCATCACGATGGCACCCCAGAACGCCGGCCAGAAGCCGTCGACCTGGAACGGCAGGTCCAGCTTGCCGGCTATCCAGTCGGTCAGCAGAAACAGCAACGCGTTGACCACGAGCGCGAACAGGCCGAGGGTGACCAGGTACAGGACGCAGCCGACCAGGTGGATGACCGGCTTGAGCACGGCGTTGACGACGCCGAAGATCAGGGCGACGGCGAGCAGGGTCAGCGCCTTGTTGCCACCGGTCCGACCGCCCACCTCGATCCCGGTGACCACCAAGGTGGTGATCCACAGCGCGATCGCGTTGATCACGAGCCTGACCAGGAATCCCACCGCCCCATCGTGGCACCGTCCAGTGGCCCGGGGAGGCCAATCGGGCGACTGGCGTTTGCCGTGGCCTCCCGGCGGGCAGCAGGGTCTACCCGTACGGTGGATTGGACTGCCGATATCTCAGGGAGGCGACATGGGTCAGCCCGACGAGGACTTCGCCCCGGGTGACCATCTGAGCCCGGACGAGCGGGACCCGGAGGCACCGGCGCACGATGCCGTCGAACAGGCGACCGTGGCCAATCCGGCCGAGGAGGAGCCGGTACCGCACCGGGGCCTGGAGGTGGACGACTGGGATGCCATGGAGCAGGCCCGGGTGGTCGGCCCGGACGAGGACGACTACCGCTGACCTGACCACCCGGTCGGGCCGGCGCTGGACGGTCGCCCGGTCCGGGCCGGCGCTGCGCTGGACTGTCACCCGGTCCGGGTCAGCGCTGGACGGTCACCCGGTCCGGGTGCGTTCGGGCCCACTCCGCCAGCCGGTCGGTACGCAGCGCGGCCAGGAGCGGTTCGGCGAGCGTGGCGTCGAGGCGCATCTCGAAACGCTGCCCCGGGCCGGTCACCCTGGTGGGCAGGTCGACCGCGACCACCGGGATGTCGTCGGTCAACCGGGCAGCCTCGGTGACCAGCAGTTCCAGACCCGTCGCACCGCCCGCCAGGGTCAGGTGGTCACCGAGCGTACGGAGCAGGGTGGACAGGCCGACCGGCTCGCTGAACAGGTCGCGTTCCCCGGCCCGGCGGAGTAGCGCGGCGGCAAAGAGCTGGGCGTGCCGGTCCCGGTCCTGGGCGCCTTCGGGCAGGCCCCGGCGTTGCCGGAGCAGGTCGAGCGCCGCCGCCCCGTCGAGGTGCTGGCAACCGGCCGGGAAGGTTCGTCCGGTGTGCATCGAACGGACCTGCCGGGGCAGGCAGAGCGGCACCCCGTCCAGCTCGTCGGTCAGCTTCCGCAGCGCGGAGTAGGTCAGTGCCGCGCCGGCACCGATCCGTACACCGGTCAGGTCGGTGACGGCCTGCCGGGTGAGTTCCCACCCGCCGCTGCGGTCGGCGCCCCTCCCCATTCCGGCGGTGAACGCGCTGTTCAGCTTCTGTTCCCCGCGCCCGGGGACCGGCACGGTCAGGTCGCGGGGCAGGGCGATGAGATACACCCCGCTACGGTCGGCCGGCAGGTGCACGAGCAGTACGGAGTCGGCCCGCAGATCCGGGTCGCCACTCCCGCCGTCCAGGCCGAGCAGCAGCAGGTTCAGCGGGCCGGCCGGTGCCGCCGGGGTGGCCCGGTCAAGGAGCAGGTTGGCCGGTACCCGGTCCCGATCGGCGACCGCCACCGGGATCCCCACCAGGCCGGCCAGCAGCATGGCCAGCGCGGCACCGGCCACCCGCAGCCGGGACCGCCGGCGGCGGCGGCGCTGCGCGGTGCGGTCGATGGCCGCGCGGAGCGGCCCGACGGGCGGGGCCAACCGCTCGTGCCGGACGAAGGCCGAGCGGAGGTCATCCTCGATCATCTAAGCCTCCACGAGTTCGGCGCGCAGGGTGGCCAGGGCACGGGAGATGGAGGCGCGGACGGTCCCGACCGCGCAGCCGAGGATCTCCGCGATCTCCGCGTCGGGCAGGTCCTCGTAGTAGCGCAGCACGAGGGTGGCGCGCTGGCGTCGGGGCAGCCGCGCCAGCCAGGACCAGACCTGGTCCCGGTCCGCCGCAGCCTGGGCGTGATCGACGGGTACGACCACCGTCTCCGCCGGCTCGGCTCGCAGCAGTACCCGGCGCATCCACGAACCCCGCCGCCAGTCGATGTACTGGTTGGTGAGCGTCCGGCGGACGTACCGATCCGGGGAGTCCGCTCTGGCGACCCGGCGCCAGTTGAGCTGGACCCGCACCATGGTCTCCTGCACCAGGTCCTGCGCCTGGTGCGGATCCCCGGTCAGCATGACCGCGTACCGCAGCAGCGCGGTCAGCCGCGAGTCGGCGAACTCCTCGTACGTCACTGCACCTCCCAGGCCTCACCCTGCTGACGGGTGGAGGGGCCGGAATCACTGCGGCTGACCCGAAACTGGGAGGACGCAAGATCGAGCGGGCTGACACCATGATCCGGTGCTGCTCACCGTCACCACCACCCACCGGCCGGCGACCGACCTGGGCTACCTGCTGGTCAAGCACCCGGACCGGCTCCACCCGTTCGACCTGCCCACCGGCACGGCGTACGTGTTCTACCCCGAGGCGGGCAACGAGCGCTGTACCGCGGCGCTGCTGCTCCACGTCGATCCGCAGCGGCTGCTGACCGGTGCGCGGAACCGGGGCGGCCGGAAGGGTTCCGCCCCGGACGGCTTCACCCTCGGCCAGTACGTCAACGACCGCCCGTACGCGGCGTCGAGCCTGCTCGCCTCCGCGCTGGCGAAGGTGTTCCGGTCGGCACTGCGCGGCGAGTCCCGGGACCGGCCGGAGTTGGCCGCCGCGCCGATCCCGCTGGAGGTACGGGTGCCGGTGCTGCGGTGCCAGGGCGGGCCGGAGCTGGCCGGACGGCTGTTCTCGCCGCTCGGGTGGACGGTGGCCGCGACCGCCGTTCCGCTGGACGAGGAACACCCGGACTGGGGGGCGAGCCGCTACGTCGACCTCACCCTGACCGGCTCGCTGCGCCTGGCCGACGCGCTGAACCACCTCTACGTGCTGCTGCCGGTGCTGGACGACGCGAAGCACTACTGGGTCGCCCCGGAGGAGATCGAGAAACTGCTCCGGGCCGGTGCGGGCTGGCTGGCCGACCACCCGGAACGCACCCTGGTCACCCGGCGCTACCTGGCCCACCAGCGGGCCCTGACCCAGACCGCACTGGCCCGCCTGGCCGAGTTGCGGCTGGCCGACGAGCCGGCTGACCCGGACACGGTCGCCGCCCCGGACACGGTCGCCGGACCGGATGCCACGACGGGTTCGGACCGGACCGTCCGGCTGCCGTCGCTGGCGGCCCAGCGCCGGGCCGCCGTCCTCGCCGCGCTCGCCGACAGCGGCGCCAGCCGGGTACTGGACCTCGGCTGCGGTGGCGGCGCGCTGCTGGTGGAGCTGGTCGCCGACCGCCGGTACACCGAGATCGTCGGTACCGACGTGTCGACCGCTGCGCTGGCCATGGCCGAACGCCGGCTGCGCCTGGACCGGCTACCCGAGCGGCAACGGGACCGGATCCGGCTGTGGCAGTCCGCGCTGACCTACCGGGACGACCGGCTGCGCGGGTACGACGCGGCCGTGCTGATGGAGGTGATCGAGCACGTCGACCCGTCCCGGCTGGACGCGCTGGGGGCGGCGGTCTTCGGGCACGCCCAACCGGGCACGGTCATCGTGACCACCCCGAACGTCGAGTACAACGTCCGCTACGAGGGACTGCCGGCCGGGCAGGTCCGGCACGCCGACCACCGGTTCGAGTGGACCCGGGCCGAGTTCGCCGGGTGGGCGCACCGGGTGGCCGACGCGTACGGCTACCGGGCCGCGTTGAGCGGGATCGGCGGGGACGACCCGGAGGTGGGTGCCCCCACCCAGCTCGCCGTCCTCACCCGCGCCGTCAGCACCGCCACCAAGGAGAAGGAGGTACCGGCGTGACCGTCGTCGAGATTCCCGAACTCGCCCTGGTCGCCCTGGTCGGGGTCTCCGGCTCGGGCAAGTCGACCTTCGCCCGGCGGCACTTCGCCCCGACCCAGGTGCTCTCCTCGGATGCCTTCCGGGCAATGGTCGCCGACGACGAGAACGACCAGTCGGCGTCGGCGGTGGCCTTCGACGTACTGCACTACGTGGCCGGCAAGCGGCTGCGCGGCGGGCGGTTGACCGTGGTGGACGCGACCAACCTCCAGCCGCACGCCCGGGCCGGGCTGGTGAAGGTGGCCCGGGACCACGACGTGCTGCCGGTGGCGATCGTGCTGGACGTGCCGGAGGCAATCGCCTGGGAACGGACCGAGGCACGCGGGGACCGGACCTTCGACCGGCGGGTGATCACCCGGATGCAGCGGGACCTGCGGCAGTCGCTCGGCCGGTTGGCCCGGGAGGGCTTCCGCAAGGTGTACGTGCTGCGCGGGGTCGACGAGATCGATGCGGCCGAGATCCGGTACGAGAAGCTGTTCAACGACCGGCGGGAGCTGACCGGGCCGTTCGACATCATCGGCGACGTGCACGGCTGCCGGGCCGAGCTGGAGGCGCTGCTGGTCCGACTCGGCTGGACGCTGGACACCGGCACCGACGGGCGTCCGGTCGGCGCCACCCACCCGGAGGGTCGTACCGCGGTCTTCGTGGGTGACCTGGTGGACCGCGGCCCGGACTCGCCCGGGGTGCTCCGCCTGGTGATGGGCATGGTGGCCGCCGGCACCGCGATCTGCGTACCGGGCAACCACGAGCAGAAGCTGCTGCGCCGGCTGCGCGGCCGGGACGTGCAGCTCACCCACGGGCTGGCCGAGACAATGGCCCAGCTTGACGCCGAGGACCCGGCGTTCGTGGCCGGGGTGGCGGCCTTCATCGACGGGCTGGTCAGCCACTACGTGCTCGACGGCGGGCGGCTGGTGGTCGCGCACGCGGGTCTGAAGGAGGAGTACCAGGGCCGCGCGTCGGGCCGGGTCCGCTCGTTCGCGCTGTACGGGGAGACCACCGGCGAAACCGACGAGTACGGGCTGCCGGTGCGCTACCCGTGGGCCCGGGACTACCGGGGTTCGGCGATGGTCGTCTACGGCCACACCCCGACCCCGGTCCCGGAGTGGGTGAACAACACCATCTGCATCGACACCGGCTGCGTCTTCGGTGGCTCGCTCACCGCGCTGCGCTACCCGGACCGGGAACTCGTCTCGGTCCCGGCCGTGCAGGAGTACTACCCGCCGGTCCGGCCGCTGGTGCCGACCGGCCCGCAACGGACCGACGACACGCTGGAGCTGACCGACGTGACGGGGCGCCGGCATGTCGAGTTCGGCTACGGGAAGGTGACCGTACCGGCGGAGAACTCGGCGGCGGCATTGGAGGTGATGAGCCGGTTCGCGGTCGACCCCCGGTGGCTGGTCTGGTTGCCGCCGACCATGGCACCCTGCTCGACCTCCACCGTGCCCGGCTACCTGGAGCACCCGGCCGAGGCGTTCGCGGACTACCGGGCGGCCGGGGTGGACCGGGTGGTCTGCGAGGAGAAGCACATGGGTTCCCGGGCGGTGGTCCTGGTCCGGCGGGTGCCGGACGCCGGCCCGTTCGGCCCGGGCGGTGGGGTGGTGTACACCCGGACCGGCCGGCCGTTCTTCGGTGACCCGCTCGACGGGCAGCTCCTCGACCGGGTCCGCCGGGCGGTGGACACCGCCGGACTCTGGGCCGAACTGGACACCGACTGGCTGCTGCTCGACTGCGAGCTGCTGCCCTGGTCGGCCAAGGCGGCCGGGCTGATCCGCAGCCAGTACGCCAGCGTCGGCGCGGCGGGTCGGCACGTGCTGCCGGCGGTGGACCGGGTCCTGGCAGCGGCCGGGGGACGGGGGCTCGACGTGGCCGCACTGCGGGACCGAACGGGTCGCCGGGCGGCGGACGTCGAGCGCTACTCGGCCGCCTACCGACGCTACGTCGGGCACACCGACGGGCTGACCGGGGTGACCCTGGCGCCGTTCGCGGTGCTCGCCGGGGCGGGCCGGTCGTACGCCGACCGGGACCACGGCTGGCACCTGGCCCTGGCCGACCGGCTCTGCGCGGCGGACCCGGACCTGTTCACCCGGACCCGGCGGCTGGTGGTGGACCTGGCCGACGGATCGGCGGTGGACACGGCGACGGACTGGTGGCTGGCGCTGACCGCCGACGGCGGGGAGGGCATGGTGGTGAAGCCGTACGCCGGTCCGGGGGCGGTCAACGCGAAGGGCCGGTTGCTCCAGCCGGGGATCAAGTGCCGGGGCCGGGAGTACCTGCGGATCATCTACGGACCGGAGTACACCGAGCCGGCGCAGCTCGCCGCGCTGCGGAAGCGGTCGCTGGGGCGGAAACGGGGCCTGGCGCTGACCGAACACGGGCTGGGGCTGGCCGCCCTGGACCGGCTCGCCGAGGGGGCGCCGCTGTGGCGCCGACACGAGCTGGTCTTCGCCATCCTGGCCTGCGAGTCGGAGCCGGTGGATCCGCGCCTGTGACCCGGCCGGCGTCGGCCGCCCGGGGCCCGGCCCGGGGTCTGTGACGCCGAGCACCGGCTGACCCGGCGGCCACCTAGACTACGGGCGTGCCGACGCCGGGGGCGGACAGTCCGCCCGGACGGCAGACATCGGAGGTCAACTCGTGTCGACGCCCACCACCGTCCTGGCTCTGGGTCCTGACTGGCTCGACCCGGAGTGGCTGATTTCGACGTTCGGGCTGCTCGGCATCCTGGCGATCGTCTTCGCCGAGTCCGGCCTGCTGATCGGGTTCTTCCTGCCGGGTGACTCGCTGCTCTTCACCGCCGGCCTGCTGACCGCAGACGGGCAGTACATCACCTACCCGCTCTGGCTGGTCTGCCTGCTGATCACCATCGCGGCGGTGGCCGGCGACCAGGTGGGCTACCTGTTCGGCAAGAAGGTCGGGCCGGCGCTGTTCCGGCGCCCGAACTCGCGCATGTTCAAGCAGGAAAATGTGATCAAGGCGCACGAGTTCTTCGAGAAGTACGGCGCCCGGTCGATCGTGCTGGCCAGGTTCGTACCCATCGTGCGGACCTTCACGCCGATCGTGGCCGGGATCAGTGGGATGCGGTACCGCACCTTTGTGATCTACAACATCATCGGCGGCGTCCTCTGGGGCACGGGCGTGACCGTGCTCGGCTACTTCCTCGGCCAGATCCCGTTCGTCAAGACGAACATCGAGATGATCCTGATCGGCATCGTGCTCGTGTCGGTGGTGCCGATCGCGATCGAGCTGCTCCGGGCGCGCATGGCGGCGAAGCGTGGCACCACCGCTGCGGAGCGCGCGGCAGCCGAGGAGGCGATCCGGGAGACCCGCGAGCACTACGGCCGGTACTGACCGGTCGTCGGGCAGCGCAGGCCCACCGGGGGTCGGCCGGCGGGTCCGGCCTGTTGCCTGTCCCCGTACCCATCCCGGTCAGGTCCGGTGTCCCCCGGTGAGGGGACACCGGACAACCGGATGATGAGTCAGCGAGCCTTCTTGGTGGCGCGCTTACGGGGCGGAGTCAACAGGTCCGCGATCGTCGCGATCGCGGTCGGCACCAGCCGGTAGTACGCCCAGACACCACGCTTCTCCCGCTCCAGCAAGCCGGCCTCGGTGAGGATCCGCAGGTGGTGGCTGACCGTCGGCTGCGAGAGGCCGAGGGGCGCGGTCAGGTCGCACACGCACGCCTCGCCCTCGGGCGCCGACTGGATCAGGCTGAGCAGCCGCAGCCGAGCAGGGTCGGCGAGGGCCTTGAGCACCCCCGCGAGCCGCTCAGCGTCGGCACGTTCGATCGGCTCGCCGGCAAGCGGCGAGATCTGAGGCATAGTCATTTCAGCCAACGCAGTTCCCACGTAATACATCCTTCCACCAGCAGCATCGACCCGCCTGCATATCCGCAGATCCGAATCGGCAAATTTTTAGGCCACAAGGCCGAGGTCAGCCAACGTGTAGGCAGCGCGATAAGGCAATCCGGCGGCTTGCACCGCGTCGCCCGCACCTCGATCAACAATAACCGCCACGCCCACGACCTCAGCCCCGGCCTCTTGTAGTGCCTCGACCGCGGTGAGCACACTGCCACCCGTTGTCGAGGTATCTTCCACCGCCAATACCCGGCGACCGGCTACTTCAGGCCCCTCAATCCGCCGTTGCAGACCGTGCGCCTTACCTGCCTTGCGAACCACGAAGGCATCGAGCTGGCGTCGCGTCCCGGCGGCGGCGTGCAGCATCGCGCATGCCACCGGGTCCGCGCCCAGCGTCAGTCCCCCAACCGCGTCGTAGTCCCAGTCAGCGGTCAGATCCAGCAGCACCTGCCCTACCAACGGTGCCGCCGCGTGATGAAGTGTCACCCGCCGGAGATCGACATACCAATCCGCTTCTCGGCCGGAGGAGAGCACCACCCGGCCATGCACCACAGCCAGGTCGGAGATGAATTTACGCAGGTCGTCGTGGGCCCCCATGGCGCCCAAGGGTACTGCGCAAGTCTGGGAGACGTACGCAGGGTCCACCGGGATCAGCCTTTAAGGCGACCGGTACGCGTCGATGAGCGGTCACGCTCCGCAACGGACGGTCCCGTCCGGGTGCCGGCCGGTCGGCCTGGGCCGCCCCGCCCCTCGCTGGGACCAGGTCAGCTACGGGTCAGTAACCGTCCCGATCGATACGGCCCCGCGCGTCCCGGGTCACCGCGTGCACCAGCCGCTGCGGGGCGTGCCGCAGCGCCGCCACGGCGAGCTTGTACTTCCAGTCCGGGACACTGACCAACTTGCCTTTCCGCAGGTCACGAAGGCTTTCGGCGACCACATCGTCGGCCGCCAGCCAGATCCAGCGGGGCATCTTCGACATGTTGATGCCGGCCCGCTGGTGGAACTCGGTCCGGGTGTAGCCCGGGCAGAGCGCCATCACCCGCACGCCGTACGCCCGTACGGACTGGCCGACCGACTCGCTGAAGTTGGTCACCCACGCCTTGCTGGCGGAGTACGTCGAGCCGGGCATCACCGGACCGAACCCGGCCACGGAAGAGACATTTATCACTGCCCCGTGTCGCCGTCCGGTCATCGTCGGCAACGCGGCGAAGGTCAGTCGGAGCACCGCGTGCACGTTCAACTGGAGCAGCCGGATCTCGTCGGCGACCGTGGAGCGCAGGAAGGGCTGGTTGAGGCTGATCCCGGCGTTGTTGACCAGCAGGTCGACCGGGGGATCGGCGGTGAGCCGCCGCTCCACCGACGCACAGCCGTCGTCGGTGGACAGGTCGGCCGGGAGGGTCTGCACCGCGAGCCCGTGCCGTTCGGTCAACTCCCCGGCGAAGCCGGTCAGCCGGATGGCGTCCCGGGCCACCAGCACCAGGTCGTAGCCGTCCGCGGCGAGCCGGCGCGCGAAGGCCGCACCGATACCGGCGGTCGCTCCAGTAACCAGCGCGGTGCGGCCGGTCACCGGGGAACCGGCAGCGGGCGGTGGGCCTTGGTCCGGCGATGCGGGCACGGTCTGGTCCTCACTGCGGCGGCGCCGTCCCATCCCGGTACGACGGCTCGGTGGTCGAGGGCTGCTGCGGTGCTGCGGTCGGTGCGGAGTGCTGCGGTGGGGCGCTCCACGGCTGGTGCGGTGGTGGTGCAGTGGTCGGTGCGGCCTGCTGCCCGGGAGGCCGACGACGGAAGTGGGCGTTCGCCGGAGGCGACCCCAGCAGCAGGGCTACCACAAGGTGACCGAGCGCCTGGGCCACCGAAAGCCCCGCGTTGAGCGGGAGCCACCAGGACGGGTACGCGCCGGTCGCGGCCGCGACCAGGTCCGCCGTCACCGCGCCGCCGGTCCCGAGGCGCAACGGCACCGCCCGCTGCACACCCAGCAGGGTGAGGGCACCGCAGCCGCAGAGCAGACCCAGACCGCAGACCAGCCAGGTGACGGTCCGGCTGCCAGCGCCACCGCGTAGCAGCCCGAGCGCCAGAACCACCAGCAACACTGCCGCAGCGACGGAGAGCAGGGTGGCCGCGGTGGCCAGCCCACGCAGCAGCAGGACCATCCCGTCGATCTGGTCCGGGCCGGCGGCCGTACCGGTGGCAGCCGCCCGGAACCGGTTGACGGTGCCGTTGAGGCTGAGCAGCACCACGACCGAGGCGAGCAGCCCGCCGGCCGCCAGCACCACCAGCAGCCCGGCAGCGACCGTGACCACCGTCGGCCGACGCACCGGCGCCGGTTCGGGCGTCCAATTCGGGTACGACATCGCCGATCCCTCCGAGCAGTCGTTCTGCTGGAACCTACCCGGAGGGATCGGCAGATCAGGTGATTTAGAGCGACCGGCAATAGGACTAGCGGGGCTGCGGCGCGCCCTGGCACATCGGCTGGCGGCGTTGTCGTCGTCGGCCATGCAACACCGGCATGGCCTCCTCCTCCGCCTTGCCACCCTCGGCCAGACCCCGCCTCGCCTCCACCGCCCTATTGCCGGTCGCTTTTAGCTCGTCGGCGGCGGGGCCGACGGCCCCGGCCGGTCGCCCGACGGGTTGTCGCCCCCGGCTGGCGGGTACCCCGGCCCGCCCGACGGCGGCGGCCCCTGCTGCGGGTACCCGGGCTGGCCCGGGGTCTGCGGGTAGCCGGGCTCACCCGACTGCGGGTACCCCGGCGCGCCGTGCGGCGGGTAGCCGGGGTAGGTGGCACCCGGCACCGGCGGCTCCCAGACCTGCTGCGGCTTGCGGAAGAACTCGTTCGACGCCGGCAGCGCCAGCAGGATCAAGGCCACCAGCAGGGAGAGCAGGGAGAGCACGGTCAGCAGGGTGCTCACCGGCTCGTACCAGGACGGCAGTGCCGCCTCGAGCCGGCGGTTGATCTCGTCCTGACTCGGCACGTCGCCGCTGGTCTGGCCGCCCATCGAGTTGCCGATCGCGGTGCCCACCAGACTGAAACCGGTGCAGCAGAGCGCGATGCCACCGACCACCCAGGTGACGATCCGGGAGGCGTTCTTGCCCCGGTTGTTGAGCACGGCGAGCACCACGAAGCCGATGGCGAAGAGCAGGCCGATGACGGCCGCCCCGATCCCGGCGAACGTCGTGATCGTCTCGGCGCCCTCCATCGACGTACCGGCGAAGGCGTCCCGGTAGACGTCCTGCATCCTGCCGAGCACGCTCAGCGTGACGATCAGGCCAAGCACCTGGAGCAGGGCGAACAGAATGAGTAGATAGCTGGAAACCGTCACGCTGCTCGGGCGTGTCCTAGCCGGCGGTGCGGCGGGGTTCCTCGGGTCCGTCACAACTCTCCCTTCGTGGATCGATGACTCACGGTATCGATACCCGACCAGTCAACCCCACCAAACGGCACGGGGCAGCTCAGTAACCCCGCCACTCCGCGCGGGCGTACTCCAGCACCCGGGGTTGCAGCAGGGTGGACGCCGGCACGTCGATCCGGCGCCGGTCGGCCGGGAAGTTCGCCGCCAGCCGCAGCGTCTCGGGGTCGAGGAACCGCAGCACCGGCGCACCGGCCGGCAACTCCAGCGCGGGCGGGGTACTCCCCGGCGCGGCGAGCAGGAACCCCCAGTCCCCGAAGGAGGGCACGTCCACGTGGTACGGCGTGGTGGCGAAGCCCGCCTCCCGCATCGACCGTTCGATCGACCAGTACGACCGGGGTGCGAAGTACGGCGAACCGGCCTGCACCACGATCCGGGCGCCCGGGGCGAGGACCGCCCGCACCAGCGCGTAGAACTCGACGGTGTAGAGCTTCGCGGTGGCCGTCTCGTCCGGGTCGGGCAGGTCGATGACCACCGTGTCGAAGCGTTCCGTGGCGGTACGCAGCCAGGCGAACGCGTCGGTGTGCACCAGGCGGACCCGGGGATCGTCGAACGCGCCCCGGTTCAGCTCCCGCAGCACCGGCTCGGTACGCGCCAGCGCCACCACCGCCGGGTCCAGCTCCACCACGGTCACCCGGGACACGTCCGGGTAGCGCAGCACCTCGCGTACCCCGAGCCCGTCGCCGCCGCCGAGGACCAGCACCTCCGCATGGGGACCACGCAGCACCGGATGCACCAGCGCCTCGTGGTACCGGTACTCGTCGATCGAGCTGAACTGGAGGTCGCCGTTGAGGTAGAGCCGCAGGTCGGTGCCGCTGCGGCCCGGCTCGGACACGGACCGGGTCAGCACGATCTCCTGGTACCGGCTGCGTTCGGCGTGCACCACCGGATCCCGGTAGAGCTGCTGCCGGGCGGTCACCTCGAAGTCCTGCGCGGTCACGTAGGCGTACCCGAGGCAGAGCGCCACCACGACGGAGCCGACGGTCAGCGCGGCGCGGGCACGCCGGCCCAGCTCCCGGCGGAACACGGTGAAGACCAGCGCCAGCCCGGCCAGCGCGTTCACCGCACCGACCACCAGCGCGCCCCGGAGCTGACCGAAGACCGGCATCAGCAGGAACGGGAAGGCCAGACCACCGAGCAGGGCACCCACGTAGTCGGCGGCGAAGAGGTCGGCCACCGCGCTGCCGGCGGCCTGCTTCCGGATGCGTTGCAGCAGCACCATCAGCAGCGGGATCTCCGCACCGATCAGCAGCCCGAGGACGAACGCGGTGGCCACCAGGGCCGGGGCGTACAGATCCAGCCAGGCGAACGCGGCGTAGAGACCGAGTACCGAGAGCCCGCCGAGCAGGGCGAGCAGCAGCTCGATGGCGGCGAACGCGGCGGCAGCCCTGGGCTGCAACGGCTTGGCGGCCAGCGCGCCGACGCCCATCGCGAAGACCATCACCCCGAGCACGATCGACGCCTGCCCGACGGTGTCCCCGATCAGGTAACTGCCGAGAGCGACCAGCGCGAGTTCGTAGACCAGACCGCAGGCGGCGCAGACGAAGACCGCAGTCAGCACCCCCGCCCGAGCCAGCCGCCGACGCGGCCGGCCCGGTGGGTCGGCACGGCGGGTCGCCGCCTCCGGCGCCGGTTCCGCCGTCTGCTCCGCTGTGGCACTACTCATCGGATCTCCACTGCCCGGCGGTCACGCCCGGGCCCGCTGCCGGCTGATCCAGCCGACAGTCAGCAGCAGTACGGTGAGCAGCAGGATCAGGCCACCAGCGACGAAGAAGCCCCGCCGGTCCCGCCAGTGGTCGTTACCGGCGTCCGGCAGTGCCCGCACCGACGCGGTTGGATCAGTGCGCACCGGAGCCGGGGTGGCGGCCCCGATCTCGGCGGTGAGCAACGGCAGCATGGTCGCCGCCCGGGTGATCGCCCAGCCCGGGTCGTCGATGAACGCCTTGTCCTCCAGACCGAGCCGTTGCAGGCCCGAGGCGATCCGGTACTCGGCCACGTCACCGGAACTGTTCACGTTGATGCTGGCCCAGTCCTCGGACTCGCTGCTCTCCGAGGTGTAGTAGACGACCGCCGAGATCTCGACCCAGCGGGGGCAGCTTTCGGAATTGTCCACCGGCACCCCGTCGCCGAGGTTCGAGCCGACACTGATCACGTCGTCGTAACTTTTTTGGAGCCGCCAGCCGTAGCAGATGCCCTGGGCCTGCGCAGCGCGTTCCAGGATCGGTACGGTGTCCGCCCGCTCGGCAGCGGTCGGCGGCGGTACGACGGTGCTGCTGTTGCCGCCACAGGCACCGACGGTCAGCAGCACGGCCGCCGCCAGCGCCAGTCCGGACCAGCGGCGTCTCCGCGCGCGGCCCGGCACGGCACCTGTCATCCGGTCACGGCGCCCGCCCGGGCGCTTCACGGCGCCCATCAGCTGATCGCGGCGGCGATGACCGCCCCGGTGGCGAGGTGGACGACGGCGGAGACCCAGACCGCGGGGTGCGACTCCGACTCCACCAGGATCTCCCCGAGCTTGCCGGGGGTGACCACGTCCAGCAGCACGAACGCGCCGGCCATGATGACCAGACCGAGGATGCCGTACGCCGAGGCACCGACGATGCCGGCCACGAAGTCGTCCTCGCTGGCGGCGATCGCGGCGACCACGATGATGCCCACGCCGGCCAGGTTCGAGGCCAGCAGCAGGGCGGCGTTGCGGTTGCGCTGCACCCAGATCAGTTCGTTCAGCCGACCAGGCGTGGCCACGTCGACAAGCGCGTAGCCGATGCCCATCAGCACCACACCCACGACTCCGTAGGCGAGTGTGACCAGCAGGTCGGTGGCGAGGTTCGGCAACATTTCAACTCCCGGGGGTGGGTTCTGCTCGTACGAGGGGTGTCACGTGCCGCTGCCGGCCGTCGGTGTGATGTGCGATTGCCGTGTCAGGGGCCGCTGCCGGCCGGTGGGTGTCACTTGCCGCTACCGGGGCCGCCGCCCCGGACGGTGTTGCCCCGGCCCCAGCCCCAGCCGTTGCCGACCGTCGAGTGGTAGCGCGGATAGGCGGTCGACACCTTCTCCAGCAGGATCAGCGAACCGGCGGCCAGCGGCAGGATCACCACCGA
Organism: Micromonospora sp. CPCC 206060; assembly: GCF_036906895.1. Classification (NCBI taxonomy): domain Bacteria; kingdom Bacillati; phylum Actinomycetota; class Actinomycetes; order Micromonosporales; family Micromonosporaceae; genus Micromonospora; species Micromonospora sp. CPCC 206060. The sequence continues at coordinate 53,679 of NZ_JBAKHU010000025.1, read as the reverse complement.
GTCGTCGTCGTATCGCAGGTAGACACCGCTGCCGTCGACGTACTGATCGGCCGGCTGCCACGCGTTGGTGACCTCCTGGGCGACCTGGCTCGGCCGCTTCGCGGAGGTGTACGCAACGGCGTTGCCGCTGATGTCGTACTGGGCCGTCCGGCGGTAGCGGTCCTCTACATAGCCGCGTGGAGAGAAGTTGCCATACAGGATGGCGAAGGCGGCGATCAGGCCGCCCACCAGGGCGAAGATCGTCCCCAGTACGAACCACCTGCGGTAGGTCATGACAGGTTCACCGCCGTTTCGGTCTGGACCAGCTCACCGGTCTGTGGGTACGCGTGCCAGGTCTGCCAGTGCACCGTGGCCCCCGGCTCCCCCGCGCCGTCGGCCAGGCCGGCGGGGTCCAGGCGGACCCGCAGCGCGGTGATCGCGTCCTGGTCACCGGGGAAGACCCCGATGAGGGCGTACGGGTCGTTGACGAGTTCGGTGCGCAGGACGGCCATCCGGGCGGCCAGCTCGGTCCGGCTCAGCCGCAGCACCTCGGCCGCGAAGCGGTACCGGCCGTCCGGGTCCTCCACTCGGGAGGGCAGGCTGGGCGGGGCGCCCGGCAGGCAGGCCACCGTCTCGGACCGGTTGGTCCCGGGCGCGTCGAGCAGCACCTGGTGGGAGGCGCCGAGCAACCGCAGTCGTACCGCCACCTGGCCGGGCAGCTCGACCGCAAGTACGTGTAGGGCCGGCCGCTCTGGCCCGTCGAGCGCCAGGGAGAGGTCGGCGGCGGTGGTGTCGGCGTACGGGGTGTCCAAACTGACCAGCATCGGGTCGTCAGAGCCTCTCGGTCATCGGTCGTCGGAACCTGTCCGTCATCGGGGTCGTCAGAGCCTCTCGGTCGAGTCGGCCTGCGGATAGATCCGGACCTCGGCCCGGTGCAGCACCTCGCCCCGGGCCACCTCCCAGGCCCCGCCCTCGAAGGACTCGAAGGAGAGCCGGGTGCCACCCGGGCCACGGAAGTCGTGGTAGCTCATCGAACCGGAGGGGTTGAGCCCGGTGTTGCCGACGCCCTTGAACCGGGCCTGGCCGGACTCCCTGCTGGTGTAACGCTGGCCGTCCAGGGTGACCTTCTTCGCACCGGGGTTGAGGTCGCTGCCGGGCACGGCCGTCCAGAGCACCAGCTCCAGGTCGGGGTCCTCCTCCACGGAGATCCAGCACTTCGTGCCGTTGGCATCGTCGAGCAGATGCTCGTACCAGACCCAGGCGCCCTCCTTGATGCGCAGCGTGCCGCGTACGCCGTACGGGGTCTGCCGGATCTCGACGATGTCGCCGGGGCGCAGCTTGCGGGGGTCTCCGCGCAGCGCATCCGCATCGTCGTCAACGAGGCGGAACGGATCCCTGGGGCGCCGGCTGCCCGCAGCGCCGGACCGGCGCAGCGCCAGAACCGCGACCACCACCCCGGCCACACCGGCCAGGCAACCCACCGTGGCCACCAGGTACGCCATTGCGCCGTCCATCGTCACCGCCTCCCCGAACCCGCTCGGCCGAAGACGGTAACAACCCCGCGCACCTGCGTAAACGCGGGCACATCTGAGCAACCGATCAGCTACCGAAAGTGACGAACCACGATCGCTTCAGGTCACTTCCGCCGTACCCGGGTCAGCGGAGATAGCCGGCGGCGTACTCCGCAATCGTGGCCTGGCGTATGACGCACCCACTGAAGAGGGTGAACCCGGCCGGATCGGCGCGCAGCGCCGCCCAGGCGGACCGACCCACTTCGGGGTCGAGCCGGTCGAGCAGGGTTGCCGCGTAGACACGACCGGCCGGGGAGGCCCCGGCGAGCAGGGCGGTCAACCGGGGCTGCAACTGTTCACCCTGCTCGGGGAGCAGCCGCTCGATCACCCGGTACGCCTCGGTGACCGGCAGGACCGTCGAGGCGATACCGACCCCGCCGAAGGCCACGATCTCCGCTCCGGTCAACTCCCGAAACGCCGCCTCGATCACCTGGTCCAATTCCGGGCCCACCGCGTCCGTTCTCCCGCCCCGCTCCCGGTCCACCGGGTCGGTCTCCCGCTCCCGTTCCCCGCCCACCGCCACGTCGGTCTCCCGCTTCCGGTCCCGCTTCCCACGTCCCAGCATGGCGCCATCCTTACCCCGCACCCACCACCCCACCCACCCTGTCGATCATGAAGTTATTGCCATCCACATCGGCGTGTCGTGACAACTACTTCATGATCAACCCGGGCAGGTGGGCGCGGGGCGGGGCGGGGCGCGGCGGGGCGGGGGCCGGTCAGGTGGTGGCGATGGTCAGGGCGTCCTTGCTGTCGGCCAGGTCGACCCGGACCGTGTCGCCGTCCCGGACCGCGCCGGAGAGCAGCGCCTTCGCGAGTTGGTCGCCGATGGCGGTCTGCACCAGCCGACGCAACGGGCGGGCACCGTAGATCGGGTCGTACCCGTGCTCGGCCAGCCAGCTCCGGGCCGCCTCGGTCACCTCCAGGCCCAGCCGGCGGTCGGCGAGCCGTCGCCGCATCCGGTCGAGCTGGATGTCCACGATGGATCGAAGCTCCTCGCCGGTCAGTGTGGCGAAGACCACGATGTCGTCCAGCCGGTTGAGGAACTCCGGCTTGAAGTGCGACCGGACCACCGCGAGCACCGCCTCCCGACGCTGCTCCTCGCCGAGGGTCAGGTCGCTGACCACCAGCGAGCCGAGGTTGGAGGTGAGGATCAGGATGGAGTTGCGGAAGTCGACCGTACGCCCCTGCCCATCGGTGAGCCGGCCGTCGTCGAGCACCTGGAGCAGCACGTCGAAGACGTCCGGGTGGGCCTTCTCCACCTCGTCGAGGAGGATCACCGAGTACGGCCGGCGCCGCACCGCCTCGGTGAGCTGCCCACCCTCCTCGTACCCGATGTACCCGGGCGGCGCACCGACCAGCCGGGCGACCGAGTGCTTCTCGCCGTACTCGCTCATGTCGATGCGGACCATGGCCCGCTCGTCGTCGAAGAGGAACTCGGCGAGCGCCTTGCCCAGCTCGGTCTTACCGACACCGGTCGGACCGAGGAACAGGAAACTGCCGGTGGGGCGGTCCGGATCGGCGATGCCGGCCCGGGCCCGGCGGACCGCGTCGGAGACGGCGGCTACCGCCTGCGCCTGACCGACCACCCGGGCGGTCAGCGACGACTCCATCCGGAGCAGCTTGGCGGTCTCGCCCTCCAGCAGCCGGCCGGCCGGGATGCCGGTCCAGGAGGCGACCACCGCGGCGATGTCGTCCGCGCCGACCTCCTCCTTGAGCATGGCACCGTCGGCCTGGAGCGCGGCCAGTTCGGCCTCGGCCCGGGCCAGGTCGGCTTTGAGCTGCGGGATCCGGCCGTAGCGCAGCTCGGCGGCGCGTTCCAGCTCGCCGTCGCGCTCGGCCCGCTCCGCCTCGCCGCCGAGCCGCTCCAGCTCCTCCTTGGCGGTGGAGAGCCGGGTGATGTGCTCCTTCTCCAGCTTCCATCGGTCGGAGAGCGCGGTGAGCTGCTCACGCTTGTCGGCCAGCTCCTTGCGGAGCCGTTCCAGCCGCTCGGCGGAGGCGACGTCCGGCTCCTTGGCCAGCGCCATCTCCTCGATCTCCAGCCGGCGGACCGCCCGCTCGATCTCGTCGACCTCGACCGGCCGCGAGTCGATCTCCATCCGGAGCCGGGACGCCGACTCGTCGACCAGGTCGATCGCCTTGTCGGGCAGGAACCGGTCGGTGATGTACCGGTCGGAGAGGCTGGCCGCGGCGACCAGGGCGGCGTCGGTGATGCGGACGCCGTGGTGCACCTCGTAGCGCTCCTTGAGGCCACGCAGGATGCCGATGGTGTCCTCGATGGTCGGCTCACCGACCAGGACCGGCTGGAAACGGCGCTCCAGGGCGGGGTCCTTCTCGATGTTCTCGCGGTACTCGTCGAGGGTCGTGGCGCCGACCATCCGCAGCTCACCCCGGGCGAGCATCGGCTTGAGCATGTTGCCGGCGTCCATCGAGCCCTCGCCCTTGCCGGCACCGACCACCGTGTGCAGCTCGTCGAGGAACGTGATGACCTGGCCGTTCGATCCCTTGATCTCCTCCAGGACGGACTTGAGCCGCTCCTCGAACTGTCCCCGGTACTGGGCACCGGCGACCATCGCGCTGAGGTCGAGCGAGATCAGCTTCTTGTCGCGGAGCGACTCGGGGACGTCCCCGGCCACGATCCGCTGGGCCAGACCCTCGACGATGGCGGTCTTGCCGACACCCGGCTCGCCGATGAGGACCGGGTTGTTCTTGGTACGCCGGGACAGCACCTGGATGACCCGGCGGATCTCCGAGTCCCGGCCGATCACCGGGTCGATCTTGCCGGCCCGGGCGCTGGCGGTCAGGTCGACGCCGTACTTCTCCAGGGCCTGGTAGGTCTGCTCGGGGTCGGCGCTGGTCACCCGGCGGTCCCCGCCCCGGACGGTCGGGAACGCGGCGACCAGGTTCTCCTCGGTGGCACCGGAGTTCTTCAGTGCGACGGCGACCGCCCCACCGACCCGGGCCAGACCGGCGAGCAGGTGCTCGGTCGAGGTGTACTCGTCGCCGAGGGGCCGCGCGATCTGCTCGGCGGCGCCGATCGCGTTGGCGAACTCCCGGGACAGGCTCGGCTCGGCGACGCTGGACCCCCGGGCGGCCGGTAGCGCGTCGACCGAGCGCAGGGCGACGCGACGCAGCTCGACAGGGTCGGCACCGGCGGCCCTGAGCAGGCCGGCGGCGGTGGAGCCGGCGGTGTCCAGCAGCGACAGCAGCAGGTGCCAGGGCTCCACGGTCGCGTGCCCGCGCTGGTTGGCGAGGGCGACCGCACCGGTGATGACTTCGCGGCTCTTGGTGGTGAGGCGTTCGGCGTTCATGGGCTCCCCTGGATCGGCGTTCTCACTGGGAACGACACAACCAGAGTTGAGTCTATTCCACTCAACCTTGAACCGCGTACTGGGTCACCGTCAGCTCCGCCTGGGTTCCTGTCGGAAGACCGCTGGATGCATCGGGGAACTTCGATCACACAGCTAGCATCTGGACACCGACAGCTCAGGAAGGTGCCGAGATGGCGAAGTTCCTCCGCAACATGCTTGCCGCCACCGCGCTCGCCGTGGCCACCGGCACGGTGATCGTCGCGAGTCCCGCCCAGGCCATCCCCTACCCGGGGACGAACGAGAGCATCACCTACACCTACTTCTCGGACTCCAGCAAGACGGTGCAGGTCGGCATGTGGGTCTACGGCAACTGCCTGGAGGACTTCCAGTACGGGCAGAAGACCGCGTACTACACGATCACGCGCATCACCTGCAACGACCCGTCCTGGTAGGACGACCCGCACCACCCTGCCCGGCGGAACGCGCCATGCCGTTCCGCACCGGTGACACCCCGCCCGGCCCACTGCTGCCACCACCAGTTGTTTTCCCTCTGCGACGGTGGGCCGGTCACGGGGAGTTCCGGGGGCAGGACAACGACGCTGCGGCGTTGCGCCCGGTCGGCATTCCTGGACCCGGCCGAAATGCGCCGGTCAGTGAGCCGACTCATCGACGATCTGGCACCGGATCGAGCCGTGGAGGATGATGACTGCCATCTGAGCCGGAAAGGTAACGATGAGCCCAGCATCCCGTTTGCCGAACCGTCGGGTCATCTATCTCGCCGCCATCCCGATCGCCGTGGCCCTGGTCGCGACGGCGGTTTTCGTCGTCGTGTCGCGCGGATGTGGCGGGCTGTTCTCCAGTCGGTCGACCACCGACACCGGCGAATGTGTCGGACTGATCGAGGAAAGTGACGCTCTTGCCCCCGAACTACGCAAGGCGGCCGAGCAGATCCTGCGCGAGAACGAACGGGTGGCGGAGTCCCCCGGCCGGTACGTGAAGGTCGCCCTACTGACGCCGCTGAGCCTGGCGGAGAACTCCGCGTCGGCGATGAGCATCGACCAGGTCCGGTACAGCCTCCAGGGCGCCATGACCGCCCTGCACCGGATCAACAGGGGGCAGGACTTCGGTGATCCCTCCGCGATGCGGGTCCAACTGCTGCTGGTCAACTACGGCAGTCGCCAGGAGCATCGCGAAGAGATCATCAACGAGATCGTCGCCGAAACGAAGTCCGATGAACACCCCCTGGTGGCCGTGGTCGGCCTGGGGTCGAGCTTCAGCGGCACCGAGGCCACCGCCCGGGAACTCTCGGAGCGGGGGATCCCCATGGTCACCGGGGTCGCCTCGGCGGACAGCCTGACCGCCCGTACCGCCCCCACCCTCTACAGCGTCTCCCCGAGTAACACCGACTACGCGCTGGCCCTCAGGGAACTACTGCGGGGCAGCCTCGGGCTCCGGTCCGGGATCATCGTCGCCGACCAGAACGAGGATCCCTATGTCCGCACCCTGCGGGATGCCTTCGAACAGATCCTCGAACCGTACGTGAAATTCCCGCTGCTACGGTTCCAGGGTGGGACCGTGGCGAGCCCCGCCACACCGAATGTCTTCAATCCGGTGGTCACCAACATCTGCACTGCGGTGAACAACCGGAAGACCCCCCTGGACATGGTCTTCTTCGCCGGGCGGGTGGCGGATTTCCGAGCCTTCGCCGGCGCGCTGGAACAACGGATCTGCCGTGACGACCCATTGGCCGTACTGGTCGGGGCGACCGGATTCCAGGAGGCGCAGCAGTATGCGGATGTTCTCGAACGGGGCAACATCACCGTCATCTACGCGTCCTCCACCGACCCGCCCGCATGGATCAACGGTCGCAACAGCCCGCCCGACGGGTTCGGCCCGTTCCACGAGCGATACCAGCAACTCGGCTTCGACAACGCATCGCTGGCCGACGGCTACGCGATCATGTACCACGACGCGCTGGTCAGTGCCGCCCTCGCGATCCGGGTCGCCACCCTGGGCAGCCCCATTCCGAAACCCGCCGACGTGCAGGGGCAGGTGGCGAACCTGACCGGCGCGTACGTGGTCCGGGCCGCCTCCGGGACGTTGTCCTTCGCCGAGCGGGAGGACGGGCGGGCAGCCGGCAAGGTGGTCACCTACCGGCAGGTCGGCCGGAACCGGGCAATCCACCTCCCACCCGACCTGCCGCCGTACCTGACCAGGTAGTCACCCGCCGGTGAGGGCGCCTCCACTCGCGTCCCCGCTGCCGGCCGGCGCCGTTTCGGTGCCGGCCGGCAGCAGCCAGTGCCGGCTCCGCTCGTCGTGGTACACGTCGAGGAACGGGTTGGGCCGCAGGAGATGCACCTGCCGCTCCGGTCCGCGCCGCACCTGAACCCCGAGCAGCGGCAGCGAAAGGCAGCCCTCGGCGGCGACCAGCAGCAGTACGACGGCCCATACCGACGGGGCCAGGGCACCGTCGGGACGGCCGAGATCGACGGCGGCCAGCCCGCCCACCAGTACCGCGAGGGCCAGCAGGACCCAGCCGACGACCCGGTCGGTCCTGCTCCGCTCCAGCAGGTGCAGCCGGATACCGGGCAGGCGTACCGACCCGGTACGGACCCGGTCGGTCTCGATCCTGGCCCAGGCGGAGCGGTCGGCGGCCATCGCCACCAGGAACCGGTTCGGCGCCGGCAACGTGATCGAGAGCTTGTCCGCCCAGCAGAGCAGGGTCACCAGGTTGGACGACAGGTCGAGACCGTTGCGGAACGGGTAGACCTGGCGACGCAACTCGGCGGTGGCGAACGCCGGCTGCTGGGCCGACTGACGCTGCAACTCCGCCCAGGACTGCCTGTCCATGGCGAGGGTCAACAGTCGCTCGACGATCTCCCTGAGGTGCTGGTCCGCGTCCGGGTCCTGGTCGGGTACCCACCCGGCCGCCGCCTGTTCCAGGCACCGCCACAGCGGTTCGACCAGGCGGGCGTCGTCCGGGACGATCGCGATGAGCCGGGTGACCAGGGTCCGGCTGACCGAGGCATCGGGCATGCCGTCCGCCAGCAGCGAGACGATGCCCAGCAGACCCTCGACGTCGCCACCGAGCGCGCTGACCGCGCCCGCCTCGTCGGTGATGTTGCCCAGGCAGCGGTGGATGAGATTCTTCGCAGCGTCCTGGATCTTGGGTCGGGGCGAGGTGGTGGCGGCCAGCAGGGCGGCGAGCGCCGGCAGTCTCAGGTCGGCCCGACCCTGGCTCAGCATGTCGGCCAGCGTGTCCAGGATCGGGAGGGCATCCGAGTCCAGGCAGTCGGCACCGGCCAGGCAACTACCGGCGGTGACCGGGTCGACCATCGCGAGTTCCCGGAGGAACGGGCTGACCGTACGCTGGTCGGCAGCGGCGGTGAAGAAGAGGACGACCTGGCGCCACTCCCGGCTCACCGCACGCTCCCGCAGCAGGCGGGTCCCGTCGTCGCCGGCCCGGAGCAGCTCGGCGGCGACGAGGTGCTCCTGGATCGAACGATGGGCGAACTCGTACGACTGTTCGGTCACCACGCTGAGCAGACCGGACCGGTCGATGATCTCGTCCACGAAGTCGGGCACCTGGTCCGCCGCGACGTTGCGCAACTTCGGTTGCAGCTGCTCGCTCAGCCCGACCATGGCCGCGCGGTCGAAGGGGCCGAACCCGGTGGGCCCCTCGGCCAGTTCGAGACTGAACTCCTGAAGCAGGCGCTGCTTGTCGTCCCGGAAGAACCGGTTCGCGCCGCCCCGGTCCCCGCCGTGCCGCCCGTGCCGGCCCAGCATCTCGCGGATCATGGCGTCGTACAGTTCGGCGATAGAGTGCGGGATCTCGAAGGCCTCCCGCGATGCGTAGAGGCCGACCGACATCGAGAGCACCAGCGGATTGCGGTGCAGGTGCAACGCCCGGGCCGCGCGGACCGCGGCCAGGAAGTACTCGGGACCGTCGACTCGCCGGAACCGGTCCCGGAACCGGTGGAGATAGTCCACGATCTCCGCGTCGCGCAGCGGTGCCAACGCGTAGACCCGGTCGGCCGCGAACGGGCTCGGCGACGCCACCCAGTCGTCCCGGACCCGGAGAAAGTTGTGGTGCCGGCAGGTGATGAAGAACCGGGCGTTCACCGTGGGCAGTTCGGGGCTGAGGTTCCGGGTGAACCGGTGGACCTCGTCACGCACCGCCTGGTAGTCGTCCGGGTTGACCTCGTCCAGGCCGTCGAGCAGCACCACGCACCGGTTCTGCTGCAACGTCTGCGCCAGGAACCGCCGGGACTCCTCCCCGGTCAGGCCGACGTTGGCGTTGAGCACCCGCTCCAGGAGATAGCCGTCCAACGTGCCACCCTGGCGGAGCAGACCGGCCAGGACCCGGACCGGTACGAAGAACGGGATCTCCCGGGGTCGTCGCCGCCTCGACCCGCCGGCCGGGTCCCGCAGCAGGGACACCCCGTACGCCATCAGCATGGTGGTCTTCCCCGAACCGGCGTCCCCCACCACGATCGCCCGCGCCACGTTCAGGTCGGCGACCGTGACCGTCGCGCCGACGGCGTGCTCCGGTTCGGGCAGCTCCTGCACGAATGACAGCGGTATGTAGGTGCGGTCGAGTTCGAGCCGCTCAGCCGAATCCAGGTAGGGGTTCCAGTACGTGCCGTACTGCTCGACGAACCACCGGATGTACCGGTGACCGGGGTTTCCCCGCCGGATGCTCCGCAGCTTCGCGAAGAGCCACGAGCCGATGAGGGCGAGCGCCGTCAGGATGCCGATGAGCGTCTCGATGTCCTCCAGGAAGGCGGGCAGTACGACGGACACGCGGTCTCCTCAGGGCTACACGGGAACCATGCGGTCTACGCCGATCTCTTCGACGTGCCCCAAGTATCTCCATGCGCCGCTGGATTAATCGGCCCTGCGTAACCGCGGATTCCACCTGCGTAACCGCCGGACCTGCGGGCCCGTCCACCGGGATCGGTGTGATCCCTCCGCCGGTACCTTGGAGTGGTGAGAGTACGTGTTGAACAGACCGCCCTACCCGGGATCGGAGTGCGTCATGATCTGGTGACCGAGTCCGGTCGCCGGATCGGCGTGGTGTCCCACCGCAACGGACGCCGCGACCTCGTGCTGTACGACCGGGACGACCCGGACGCCTGCACCGCCGACATCCCGTTGACCGACGACGAGGCGGAGGCTCTCGCCGACATCCTCGGCGCCTCGCTGATGCTCGGACAGCTCTCCGGGCTGCGCCAGCAGGCTGCCGGCCTGCTCACCGAACAGATCGCCATCCCGGCCGGGTCGGCGTACGTCGGCCGCAAGCTCGGTGACACCAAGGTGCGTACCCGGACCAGTGCCTCCATCGTCGCGGTGCTCCGCGACCGGGAGGTCATCGTCTCGCCCGACCCGTCGTTCCGCTTCGAGGCCGGCGATGTCGTGGTCGTGGTCGGTACCCGCAAGGGGCTCGACGGCGCCACCGCCATCTTCGCCGACTCCGACCCGGACGGCTGACGCGTATGCACGAAACCACCATCCTGCTGATCGAAGTCGGTGCACTCCTGCTGGGACTCGGCCTACTCGGCCGGCTCAGCCGCCGGATCGGGCTCTCCCCGATCCCGCTCTACCTCCTCGCCGGGCTGGCCTTCGGGCACGGCGGTCTGCTGCCGCTCACTGCCAGCGAGGAGTTCTTCGCCGTCGGTGCCGAGATCGGCGTGATCCTGCTGCTGCTCATGCTCGGTCTGGAGTACTCGGCCGGCGAACTGGTCGGCAACCTGCGCGCCGCAGCCCCGGCCGGGCTGATCGACGCCCTGCTCAACGCCCTGCCGGGCGCGGCGTTCGCGCTGCTGCTCGGCTGGGGTTGGGTCGCGGCCGTGGTGCTGGCCGGCATCACCTGGGTCTCCTCGTCCGGGGTGATCGCCAAGGTCCTCGCCGACCTGGGCCGGCTCGGTAACCGGGAGACCCCGGTGGTCCTGTCGGTGCTGGTGATCGAGGACCTGGCGATGGCCCTGTACCTGCCGCTGGTGACCGCGTTGCTGGCCGGTACCGGTCTGGTCGGTGGCAGTCTCGCGCTCGGTATCGCGGTCTTCACCGTGGTGCTGGTGCTGGTCGTGGCCATCCGGTACGGGCACTTCATCTCGGCGATGCTCTCTGCGAAGGACGCCGAGGCACTGCTGCTCGGCGTCCTCGGGCTGACCCTGCTGGTCGCCGGTATCGCCCAGAAGCTCCAGGTCTCGGCGGCGGTCGGCGCGTTCCTGGTCGGCATCGCGCTCTCCGGGCCGGTCGCACACCACGCGACCGAGCTGCTCACCCCGCTGCGGGACCTGTTCGCCACGGTCTTCTTCGTCTTCTTCGGGCTGGCCACCGACCCCCGGGAGATCCCCCCGGTGCTGTTGCCCGCCCTCGCGCTGGCCATCCTCACCATGGCGACGAAGACGCTCACCGGGTACCTGGCAGCCCGACGGGTCGGTATCGCGGTGCCGGGACGCTGGCGTGCCGGCCTCGCACTGGTACCCCGGGGAGAGTTCTCCATCGTCATCGCAGGACTGGCCGTGGCCGCCGGCAGTGTGGAACCGCAACTGGCTCCGCTCGCCGCGACCTACGTGCTGATCACGGTGGTGACCGGTCCGCTGCTGGCCCGGGTACCGGACCTGGCCTGGTTCAAGAGTTGGCTCCGGCAGCGGGCGGCGGCCCGCGCCGCCGTACCGGTGGTCTCGCCGGAGTAGCGGACCTCCCGGGCCGCTCCCGCGTGCCCACTCGGCCCCACCCGGGCCGAACCCTCCCGCTGGCTGCCCTGACCTGCCCGTACGGCCAGGTCAGGGCGTCCAACGGCTGATGCGAATCCGATCGTCGTGCACTTCCCCCGGCTGCCCGTACCGGGTTACGGTGGCGCCGCAGCAGCTGGTCCTGCGGATGTTGGGTGTCCTGCCCGCGCGGCCACGAGCGAGAGGGTCTGCATCGGTGAGCGTGCCGCAGTCCGCGTTCCGCGGCTTCGCCAACCCGGTCGACCCCTCCCCGGCCGAGCTGCGCGCCTGGGCGTACCAACCCGATTCGGTCCCGTTGCAGGCAATGCCGCCGGACTGGGACCTGCTGGTGGCCGGTGACCAGCTGGTGCAGACCCTCTTCGAGCTGGCGATGGATCCCGCCTGCCCGGCCCGCCGGTTCGCCCTGCACTGCCTCTACATCTACGCCGCGGACGGCAGCGCATCCCAAACGACGCTTCCGTAAGCTGGTCGAGCAGGCCGAGCGGCACGGCGACGAGCTGATGACGACCTGGGCGCACAACAGCCGGGTACTGCTGGCCCGTCCGGACCTGTTCAACTATTACGACTGGTGCGAGGGCGGTCTGGTCCGCCAGGAACGCCGGATCGGTTAGCCGACGCCGCCACAGGACGGCGGCGGTCACCTGGTTTTCCCCGGGACACGATCCACTTCGCCGATCACCCGGCCCACCAGCCTGATCCAATATGGAGTCCGGACTCCGCAGGGAGCCGGCGACCGGAGAGGGGCGCTGGCGCCCGCGCCGTACCCCGGCCGGTCAGATCGCGGCGATGCCCCGGACCGGGACGGCTGCGGCCCGGCGCAGCTCCGCGATGAGCTGCGCCGGGTCGGCGTTGAAAAGCCCGGCCGACTGGTCCGGTTCACCGGCCAGGGTCATCAGGGCATTCATGATCGCGCCGACCGGCGCACCCACCATGGCCGCCGCGCCGACCGGGTCCAGCTCGTCGGGGTACGCCGCGTTGCGCCAACTTTGCTCTGCTTCAGCGACGGCTACAGAGAGGCCCGCTCAGTGTTGCCTCCGCTGAAGCAGGGCAAAGCATCGGGCTGAGGAAGAGCGGAGCCGTCAGGCCGAGGAGAAGCGGAGCCCAGCCGGGGGATGGGAGCGGCGGGTCGGTCCAGCCGGCCAGGGTGTGGCGTAGCCCTCACCGTCCGGTCGGCAGGAAGCCGCACAGAACGGGCCGGGACCCCCCGTGGATCCCGGCCCGCCCGTCTCGGCACCCGCCGCAGATCAGCGGGCGGATTTCCCGCCCTGGCTCTCCTGCGCAGGCTGCCGTGCCTGGTCCTGCCCTTTGCCGACCTGGTCGGTCTGGTCGGTGAGCCGGCCGCCCGAGAGTTGGTCGAACTTCTCCTTGACCGTGTCCGCGACCTTGCCCAGTTGGTCTTCGGCCTTCTCGGCGATCTTCCTGGCCTGTTCGGATCCAGCCATCACCCCTCCTCGCCGAGCCCCCATTAGGCCTGAATTAGGTGCTTTGAAGCTGAATTAAGGCTACCCGACGGGGAGACGTCGGCGGACCGGAATCCGGGAGCGCCGCGACAGCCAGGCCGCCGCTGCGGACGGAGTCGGTCAGCCCCGACCGTCCCCGGTGGGCCGGGTCTGCCGCCACACCACCATGGCGGTCGAGGTGCGGGTGGTCGGAACGAGATCCCGTCGGGGGAAGGCCGAGATCGACTCCAGTTCGGCGATCCGCCGGTACGCGGCGTCCAGCTCCGCCTCCAACCGGGCGACCCGCTGCTGGGCCTGCTCCAGCAGCCGTTCCAGCCCGATGATCCGCTTGATGCCGGCGAGGTTGACCCCGTCGTCCTGACTCAGCCGCTGCACCTCACGCAGCAGTATCACGTCCCGCACGCTGTACCGGCGACCGCCGCCGGCCGCCCGGCCGGCCTGCACCAGGCCGAGCCGGTCGTACTGGCGCAACGTCTGCGGGTGCATCCCCGCCATTCGGGCCGCCACCGAGATCATCAGTACCTTGGCCTCGTACGCCGGGTCCGATGAACCGACGAACTCCTCCGCCATCCTGGTCACCTCCGCCTGCACCGACCGTCAGTTGAACCGACGCAACCGCGCGTCCAGATGTTCCCGCGAAGCAGCCGGCGAGTGCTCGGCGAACGTCTCCAACGCCGCCCGCGCCTCGTCCGACACCCGCGCCGGAACGACCACGTCCAGGGTCACCAGCAGGTCACCGGCCTGCCCGTCCTTGCGGGCGACACCCTTGCCCCGGGCCCGCAGCACCCGGCCGCTCGGGGTACCCGGTGGCACCCGCAGGGTCACCGCGCCGTCCATGGTCGGCACCCGCAGATCCACCCCGAGTACCGCCTCCGCGAACGTGATCGGGACGGTGAGGGTCAGATCGTCACCACTGCGCCCGAACAGCTCGTCGGGGCGTACCTTGACCATGACGAACAGGTCGCCGGCCGGTCCGCCCCGGTCGCCCGGTTCACCCCGGCCGGCCAGCCGGATGCGCTGCCCATCGGCCACCCCGGCCGGGAAGCGCACGTTGAGGGTCCGAGTCTTGGTCACCCCGCCGGTACCGTGGCACTCCGGGCACTTCTCCTCGACCACCGTGCCCACGCCCTGGCACTCCCGGCACGGCTCAGAGAAGCTGAACGAACCCTGGTTGCGGGTCACCACCCCGGACCCGTGACACTGCGGGCAGGTCTTCGGCCGGGTACCCGGCTTGGCGCCGTCACCGTGACAGGTGTCGCAGACCCCCGCTGCGCGCAGCGTCAGCGGAACCGTGACCCCGCGTACCGCGTCGCCGAAGTCGAGCACCACCTCGGCCTCGACATCCCGCCCCCGGGCCGGACCTCGGGTCCGACCGGGACCGGGACCGGCACCACCGGTGAAGAGCGAGCTGAACAGGTCGGAGAAGCCGGCACCACCGCCCGCACCAGCGAACCCGCCACGCGGCTGCGCCCCGGCACCGCCGAACAGGTCGGAGACGTCGAACGGAACCCCGCCCGGACCGCCGGCACCCCGGGCGTTCCGCCGGAACGCACCGGAGCCGAAGAGCGAGCGCATCTCGTCGTACTCCCGACGCTTACGCTCGTCGGCCAGCACGTCGTACGCCTCGGAGGCGGCCTTGAACCGCTCCTCGGCCGGCGTGTCACCCGGGTTGTGGTCCGGATGCGACTCGCGCGCGATCTTCCGGTACGCCTTCTTGATCTCATCAGGGGTGGCGGACTTACCCACCCCCAGTACGGCGTAGAAGTCCTTTTCCAGCCAGTCCTTGGAACTCACCGGTCCACCCCCTCCCGATTCGCGTGGTCGAGGTGCCCGCCCGACGGGGTGGGCACCTCGACCACGACGGTGCTATTCCGGATCGGCAACCGCGACCATCGCGGGCCGCAGCAACCGGTCGCCGAGGGAGTAGCCCCGGCGCATGACCTGGACGCAGGTCGGCTCGGTCACCTCGGCGGAGGTCTGGTGCGCCACCGCCTCGTGCCGGGTGGGGTCGAACGGGTCGCCCTGCTCACCGAACACGGTCAACCCGAACTTGCCGAGGGCGCTGGTGAGCTGCTCGGCCACCGTGCCGAACGGCCCGACCAGGTCGCCGTGCTCCCGGGCCCGGTCCAGGTCGTCCAGGATCGGCAGCAGCGCGGAGAGCACCTGACCGGTGGTCTGCTCCGCGGCCACGGCCCGGTCCCGATCCACCCGCTTGCGGTAGTTGGCGTACTCCGCAGTGATCCGTTGCAGGTCACGGGTGCGCTCGTCCAGCTCCGACCGGAGGGCGACCAGCTCCGCACCGAGGGCGCCACTCCCGGCCGGCCCGCCTTCCGCAGGCTCGGCCGGCGCGTCCACCACCGGCGGGCCGGTCGGCGCGGGCTCGGTCTCGACGACCTCGTCCACCACCACCTCGACCTCCTCGACGAGCCCCTCGGTGGCCGGCTCGGCGTCCGAACCGATGGTGCCGTCGACCGGGGTACCGGCGGAGTCACCGTCCACCGGCACGCTGTCGGTGATCTTCCGGTTGTTCCGGATGACGACGCGCGGACCGGCCTCACCGTCGGGTGCGGAGCCATCCGCCGCCGGCCCGGTGGTCTTCACCCCCGGGTCGGTGGCTCCTGGCTTGTCCGTCACTTCTTGCCGTCCTCGTCGACAATCTCCGCGTCCACCACGTCGTCCTGGCCACCGGCCTTGGCGCCGGTCGCACCGGGACCGGCGTCAGCCTGCGGAGCCTGCTCGGCCTGCTGCGCGTAGAGCAGCGAACCGGCCTGCTGCGAGACCTGGGCCAGCTTCTCGTGCGCCGACTTGACCTTCTCGATGTCGGTACCGCCGAGCGCGCTGCGCAGGTCGCCCAGCGCCTCGTTGATCTGGTCCCGGGACTCGGCGGGGAGCTTGTCACCGCTCTCGGCCAGGAACTTCTCGGTCTGCCACTGGAGAGCCTCGGCCAGGTTGCGGGTCTCCGCCTCCTCACGCCGACGCTTGTCCTCGTCGGCGTGCTCCTCGGCGTCGCGGCGCATCCGCTCGATGTCGTCCTTCGGCAGCGAGGAACCGCCGGTGATGGTCATCTTCTGTTCCTTGCCGGTACCGAGGTCCTTGGCGTGGACGTTCACGATGCCGTTCGCGTCGATGTCGAAGGTGACCTCGATCTGCGGCACGCCGCGCGGCGCCGGGGGCAGCCCGGTCAGCTCGAAGGTGCCGAGCTTCTTGTTGTAGGCAGCGATGTCCCGCTCGCCCTGGAAGACCTGGATCAGCACCGACGGCTGGTTGTCGTCGGCGGTGGTGAAGACCTCGGAGCGCTTGGTCGGGATGGTGGTGTTGCGCTCGATCAGCTTGGTGAAGATGCCGCCCTTGGTCTCGATGCCCAGGCTCAGCGGGGTGACGTCGAGCAGCAGGACGTCCTTGACCTCGCCCTTGAGCACACCGGCCTGGAGCGCGGCGCCGACCGCGACGACCTCGTCCGGGTTCACGCCCTTGTTCGGGTCCCGGCCGATGAGCTGCTTGACCAGGTCGGTGACTGCCGGCATCCGGGTCGAGCCACCGACCAGGATCACGTGGTCGACATCGGCGACCTTGATCCCGGCGTCCTTGATCGCCTGCTCGAACGGGCCCTTGCAGCGGTCCAGCAGGTCCTGGGTCATCCGCTGGAACTCGGCCCGGGTCAGGGTCACGTCCAGGTGCAGCGGGGCGGACGGCGCACCCTCCGCCGAGGCCGGGCCGGCGGTGATGTACGGCAGGTTGATGCTGGTCGTGGTGGCCGCAGACAGCTCGATCTTGGCCTTCTCGGCCGCCTCGCGGAGCCGCTGCATGGCCATCTTGTCCTGCGACAGGTCGACCCCGTGCTGACCACGGAAGGTCTTCACCAGGTGGTCGATGATCCGCTCGTCCCAGTCGTCACCACCGAGGTGGTTGTCGCCGCTGGTCGACTTGACCTCGACGACGCCGTCGGCCAACTCCAGCAGCGACACGTCGAAGGTGCCGCCACCGAGGTCGAAGACCAGGACCGTCTGCTCCTTGGAGCCCTTGTCCAGCCCGTACGCCAGGGCCGCCGCGGTCGGCTCGTTGACGATCCGCAGCACGTTGAAGCCGGCGATCTCACCGGCCTCCTTGGTGGCCTGCCGCTGGGCGTCGTTGAAGTACGCCGGCACGGTGATGACCGCGTCGGTGATCTGCTCGCCCAGGTACGCCTCGGCGTCCCGCTTGAGCTTCATCAGGGTCCGCGCGGAGATCTCCTGCGGGGTGTACTTCTTGCCGTCGATGTCGACGGTCCAGTTGGTGCCGACCTCACGCTTGACGGACCGGATGGTCCGGTCGGGGTTGGTCACCGCCTGGCGCTTGGCAACCTCACCGACGAGCACCTCGCCGTTGCGGGCGAACGCGACGATCGAAGGAGTCGTCCGCGAGCCCTCGGCATTGGCGATGACGGTGGGCTCGCCGCCCTCCAGGACGCTGACGCAGGAGTTCGTCGTGCCGAGGTCAATGCCGACCGCACGTGCCATCTTCGCTTCCTCGCTTCGTTACGTAGAGCAGGTGACGGGCACCGCCCGCAGCACACCCACCTCAAGTTGAGTGGACTTGACTCAATATTGCCATGCCCGCCGCGATCGTCAAATCGGACTTGAGTCACCCCGACGCAACTCTACCGACACCGGCCGGTGGGGAAGCCAACGGGCATAGGGGGCGTCAGTTGTTTGGCTTGCCTGATTCGGGCACGCTTTATCCCGTGACGACGCATGGCGACGACGCCTCGGCCCCCGGTGCGCCACCCGTCGTACCCGGAAACCATCCACCGGTCCCCAACCCCGGCCGGACCGCCACCACGCCCGGGAAGGGACAGCCGGCGGAACTGCCGGCCGCGCTCACCGGCCTCCGGGCCGCCGTGGGGGCGGCCCGCTTCCCGCTCGCCCTGCCGTCGGCCGAGCCGGCCCGCCGGGACGCCGCCGGGCTCACCGCCCAGCTCGACGACTACCTGCTGCCCCGACTCGCCCGGCTCGACGCGCCCCTGCTCGTGGTCGTCGGCGGCTCCACCGGAGCCGGGAAGTCGACCCTGGTCAACAGCCTCGTCCAGGCCAGGGTCAGTGCCGCCGGGGTACTCCGCCCGACCACCCGCTCCCCGGTGCTGGTCTGCAACCCGGCCGACTCGTCCTGGTTCCGTTCGGGGGACCTGCTGCCCGGCCTGACCCGGACCGGCGAGCCGAGTGAGGACCCGCGCACCCTGCAACTCGTCGCGGCACCCGCGCTCCGCCCCGGGCTGGCCTTCCTCGACGCACCGGACATCGACTCCGTGGTCGACGCGAACCGGGCCCTGGCCGGGCAGCTCCTGGCCGCCGCCGATCTCTGGCTCTTCGTCACCACCGCCGCCCGGTACGCCGACGCGGTCCCGTGGGAGCTGCTGCGGACCGCCCGGGCCCGGGGCACGGTGACCGCTCTGGTGCTGGACCGGGTACCCACCGGGGCAGCCGACGAGATCACCGCGCACCTCGGCGAGATGCTCACCGCCAACGGCCTCGGCACCGCTCCGCTCTTCGTGCTGCCGGAGACCGTGGTCGACGGTCAGGGCATGCTGCCCGAGTGGACCGTGGCACCGCTGCGGGACTGGTTCGGCCAGCTCGCCGCCGACGCCGGTGCCCGGGACGCCGTGGTCCGGCAGACCCTCGACGGTGCCCTCGCCGCCCTGCAACCTGCGGTGGCCGGGCTCGCTGCCGCCGCAGACGAGCAGGTCACCGCCGCCGAGGCATTGGACGAACGGGTCCGGGCGGCGTACCGCAACGCGCACCGCACGGTCGAGCAGGGGCTGCGCGACGGCCGGCTGCTGCGGGGCGAAGTGCTCGCCCGGTGGCAGGAGTACGTCGGCACCGGCGAGCTGTTCCGCACCCTGGAGGCCCGGATCGGCCGGCTCCGGGACCGGGTGCTGGCCGCCGTGAGCGGCCGGCCGGCTCCCGCCGCAGAACTGCGTACCGCGATCGAGTCGCAGCTGGTGACCCTGCTGCGCGGGGTCGCCGCCGAGGCGGCCGAGCACGCGCACACCGGATGGCGGGCGCACCCGGCCGGGGCGGCCCTGCTCACCCCGGAACTCACCCGGCCCTCCGCCGAGCTGACCGAACGGGCCGAACGCCTGGTCCGGGACTGGCAACGGGGGGTACTGGAGCTGGTCCGCATCGAGGGTGGGGACAAGCGGTTCGTGGCCCGGACCGCCGCGTACGCGGTCAACGCCACCGGCCTCGCCGTCATGATCGCCGTCTTCGCCTCCACCGCATTCATCCCGACCGGGTTGGAGGTGGCCACCGGCGCCGGTACGACCGTCGCCGCGCAGGCCGTACTCCAGGCCGTCTTCGGTGACCAGGCGGTGCGTACCCTGGCCACCAGGGCCCGCGCCGACCTGCTCGACCGGGTGACCGCGCTGCTCGACGGGGAGGCCGCCCGCTACCTGGAACGGCTGGCCGAGGTTGAGGCGACCACCGGGACCCCGGAGGCGCTGCGGGAGGCCGGCGCCCGGGTGGAGGGCGCGCGTACCCGGGCCCGCCTGACGACCGCCGCTGTGGAAGGTGTCGATCCTTGAGCAACGTGGTGGGCCGGATGCGGGACGCGCTGCGCGGGGAGCACCGGATCGACGCCGACACACTGCTCACCCGCCTCAATGCGGTACGCCGGTTCCTCGACACCACCGACGGCTACCTGCCCGACGAGCGCCTGGTCACCGCGCACACCCTGGTGGAACGCGCCGGCAGCCGGCTCGCGCTCTCCCGGGACCACACCGTCGTCGCGCTCGCCGGAAGTACCGGCAGCGGCAAGTCCAGCCTGTTCAATGCGCTCGCCCGGCTCGACCTCTCCCCGGTCGGCGTCCGCCGCCCCACCACCGGGGTCGCCCACGCCTGCGTCTGGGGGCCCCTGGCCGGGGCGACGAAGCTGCTCGACTGGATCGGCGTACTGCCCCGGCACCGGTTCGTCCGGGAGAGCGCGCTGGACGCCGACGACGAGTCCGCGCTGCACGGGCTGATCCTGCTCGACCTGCCGGACTTCGACTCGGTGCAACGCTCGCACCGGCTGGAGGTGGACCGGCTGCTCGGCCTGGTCGACCTGGTGGTCTGGGTGGTCGATCCGCAGAAGTACGCCGACCGGGTGGTGCACGAGAGCTACCTGCGCCAGTTCCGCCGGCACCGGGACGTCACCGTGGTGGTGCTCAACCAGGTCGACCGGCTGCCCCCGGCCGAGCTGCCCCGGGTCCTGGCCGACCTGCGCCGGCTGCTCGACACCGACGGGCTCGACGGCGTGCCGCTGCTGGCCACCGCCGCCGTGGACCAGGCCGCGATCGGGGAGCTACGGGCCACGCTGGAGCGTACGGTGGCCGGACGCCAGGCCGCCCTGCGCCGGCTCTCCGGCGACGTGGACACCGTGGTCGCCGGGCTGACCGAGTTGGTCGCGGCCGAGCCCGGCGCCGGTGAGGTGGACCGGGAGAGCCGGCGGACCCTGGCCGCCGCGCTGGGGGACGTGGCCGGGGTGCCGGCGGTGGCCGGGGCCACCGAGGAGGCGTACCGGCACCGGGCGGCGGGAGCCACCGGGTGGCCGGTGGTGCGCGGCTGGCGCCGGCTCCGGCCGGACCCGCTGCGCCGGCTGCACCTGACCGGCGCCGCGCCGGCGGAGGAGGAGTCGGAGAGCCTGGTCGCCGCGACGTCCGTACCCGATCCGACCGCCACCCAGCGCTCGGCGGTCGGCCTGGCGGTCCGGGCGGTGGCCGAGCGGGCCGGGACCGGACTGCCGGCCCCCTGGCCGGCGGCGGTGACTGCGGCGGCCCGGTCCCGCCAGGCCGACCTGCCGGACGCGCTGGACCGCACGGTCGCCGGTACCGACCTGGGTCTGGGCCGGCAGCCGGTCTGGTGGCGGCTCGTCGGTGGTCTCCAGTGGCTGGTCACCCTGACCGCGCTCGCCGGGCTGCTCTGGCTGGTCGCCGGGTACGCGCTGCGCGCCCTCGGACTGCCACCGCCGGACAACCCGACCGTGGGCGTGGTCCCACTGCCCACCCTGTTGCTGCTCGGCGGGCTGCTCGCTGGCGTGCTGGTCGCGGTGCTGGTGAAACCGGTGATCCGGTGGGCAGCCGGGCGGGCCGGTCGGCGGGCCCGCAAGCGGCTCGACGCGGCGGTGGCCGGGGTCGGCGAGGAGTACGTCGTCACCCCGGTGCAGGAGGTGCTGAGCTGCTACGCGCAGGCCCGGACGGCGCTCGCCGAGGCGGCCGCCCGGAACTGAGCCAAGGGGGGCCGCCCGGAACTGAGCCGAGGGGGCCCGCACACCGTGGGCACGTGCGGATGCCCTCCCGGGCGCTCTCAGCGTAGGGTCGGTCCATGGCCACGCCACAGACCCCCTATGACGCGGTGCTGCACGCCGCCCGTGACGTGACGCGGCTGGACTGCGCGCTGGACGCCGAGATCCTCGGCACCGCCCTGTTGGGCAGCGTCTACGCGATCGCCGAGGACGACCGCGAGCGTGCCGTCCGGGAGTTCGTCAGCGGTTTCCTCGCCGCCACCAGCCGGCGCCGGTCGGCTGCCGCGACCACCATCCGCCTGGTCTTCGCCACCCTCGTGCCGGACGCGGAGGGCGCCGCCCGGGTCAAACCGGGCGCCCACGCGCCGTCCTGGGCCACCCAACTCGGCCGGGTACACCTCACCGGCACCTACGCCTACGGCGACGTGTACGGCGACCAGACCTCCTACCTGGCCACCTTCGCGTACGGGGACTCCAGCGGTGGCCCGGAGCACGCGGTGGTGGCCCTGATCGACCACAACATCGGCATCGCGAAGGACATCTTCGTCGGTGGCCCGGCCGACCGGATCCTCGACCAGGTCCGGCAGATGTGCGCCGACGACGAGCTGACCTGGTTCCGTACCGAGGACCCGGCCCGGCTGCGCCGGGAGGTGGCCCGCCACCTGGCGGTGACCGACGCGCTGGGCGACCTGCCCGACGAGGGGTCGCTCGCCACCGACCGGGCCCTGTTCGGTGCCCGGCTCGCCCTGCTGCCGGCCCCGGCCGGGGTACCGGTGGCACCCGCGCCGGTCGAGCCACCCTCCCCGGCCGAGCGGACCGAGCTGATCCGGGCCTTCCTCGCTTCGCCGGAGGCGGCCCGGCACGGGCTCGACCGGGTGGACGGCGACGACCTGGCGTCCCTGCACTTCTGTCTCAGCCTGCTGCTCGACCATTCGGCGAGCTTCCCGGACGCCGATCCGCTGCGGTGGAGTCCGGCGGTGGCCGGGCTGTTCCTGCTGGACTGGGTACACCGCCGGGCCGTACTGGACATGGACGACGCCGCGATGCTGCCCCGGGTACTGCGCGCCTGGGCCACCTACGCGGCCCGGCGACGGGGTCTGCCCTCCGCCGCCGTCGAGCAGACCGACTCCGCGATCGAGGAGATGATCCCGGAGTTCGCCCGGCTCTACAGCACCGGTGAGCGGCGCAGTCCGGCCACTGCGGCGGTTGCCCAGTTGATCGCGGACGGGGTCGACCCGAACGATCCGGAAGCCCTGGACGCCTGGATCGAGGCCAACCGGCAGCGGCTCGGCGACGACAACGCCTGACGGACCGGCGGCGGGGCCGGTCAGGGGGCGACCAGGGCGAGCTGGCGGGGGGCCACGGTGACGGTCACCCGCTGCCCCCAGCTCAGCGTGAGCCGGTCGGCCTCCAGCCCGTCGGCGAAGACCACCAACCCGTCGGATTCGCTGACCAGCTCCAACCGCCCGTCACCGGCGAACCGGCCGCTGGTCAGCTCGACACCGGTGGCCGGGGACGGCCACGCCTCCCGGACGAACCAGCAGAGCGCCTCCTCGCCGGGCGCGGGCAGTGGTGGTGCACTCGTCCGGTCCCGCGCGATCGACGCGCACCACCCGGTCACCCCTGTTCCGCTGCCGACGACCACACCGGAGGAGGAGTGCCGTTCCCGGCGGGTGGCCGTACCGGCCTGCGCGGTGAGCAGGTACCGGGCGGACTGGTGGGAGGCGTGCCCGATGTACACCTCGTTGAGCCCGACCAGTTCCTGGCCGTCGTCCAGACCGGCGCGGACCATGATCCGGTTGTCGGTAGGAGCCCGGCCGGCGACCACCGCCGGCAGCAGCCCGGCCACCGCCCCGGCCGGGAAGCGGACCAGTACGCCCGCGTTGCGGCCCGGCTCCGGGTCGACGCCGATCACCGGCTGCCGGTCGAGGTACTTGGCGACGTTGGCCACCAGCCCGTCCGGGCCGATCGCGATCACGACGTCCTCGGGTGCGAAGAGAAACCGGGGCAGGTCGTCCCGGTCGACCCGGCCACGCCGCCAGTCCACCGGGATGGCGGCGCCGATTGTGGTCAGCGCCGCCTCCAGCCGGTGGTGCCGGTCCGCCACCTCGGCCAGGTCGCGGCCACGCTCGCGCAGATAGCGGTCGGCGGCGGCCCGGGTACCGTGCCGGGCCAGCAACTCGTCCAGCTCGCTGCGCCGGCTCACCACCACCACCCGGGGGGCGAGGGTCCCGCTCACCGGCCGGTGTCCCCACCGCCACGGGGCCTCGGCACCGCACCCCGCCCGGCCGCCGGCCCGGTCCTGCCGCCCGCCGCTGCCGTCCCGGCCCCGCCGGCCGGGTTCCCGCCGCCGTGGGTCGGGGCGAGCCGGGTGAGCAGGTCGGTGAGCACGTCCGGGGTCACCGTGAGCTGGCCGATCGCGGGCAGCTGGCCGGCGAGTTCACGCAGTGTGAGGGCCTGGAGCACACCGGCCGGGAGCTGGGCGTACCCGGCCAGCTTGGCCGCCTCCGCCTCGGCCTCGGCGAGACCGACCTCGCGTACCCCCTCGGCGCGGGCGGCGGTGAGGATGCGTTCCTTCTCGGCCTCGGCGGCGGCCAGCACCCTGGCCCGCTCGGCGGCTGCCGCGTTTGCCACCTTCTCCCGCTCGGCCTTGCCCTGCGCGGCGGCCAGCTCGGCGGCGGCGTCCAGCTCGACCTTGCGCCGGGAGTTCGCGCCGTGCTGCTCGACGAGCTGCTGCTCCCGTCGGGCCAGCTCGATCTTGTTCTGCAGCTCGTTCTCGGCGATGGCCCGTTCCTGCTCGACGGCCTGGGCCCGGCGGGCGTACGTGGCCCGGTCGGCCTGGACCTGCACCGCTTCCCGGGTGGGCGTCTGGAGGGCGCGCTCCAGCTCGGGCTCGGGGCGGATCGCGACCACCCGGGCGCTGACCACGGCCACCCCGACGTCGGCGAGCCTCGGCTCGTCCCGCAGGGCGGCCGAGACCGCCTCCCGGACCGGGGCGATCCCGGTCAGCGCCTCGGCCAGCGGCACCCGCGCCAGCAGGTCCAGCGCGGGCTGCTGGGCCAGCTCGGCGAGGAGGGTGGCGATCTGGTCCAGCGGGCGGGACCGGGACTTGCCGGTGCGCGGATCGATGGAGAAGTCGAGGCGGGCCGAGGCGAGCGCCGGGTCGGCCACCCGGTAGGTGACGGTCGCCTGGACGGTGACGTCGGCGAAGTCGGCGGTGTGCGCGTGGAACAGCAGCGGCAGCTCGCGGTCGTCGACCGGCACCTCGCTGAGCACGGCGGTGAGTGGCCGGTACCAGAAGCTCTGACCGATCCCCTCCCGGCGGACCCGGCCCCGGTCGTGGTGGCGTACCCAGCTCGTCGGGGCACCGCGCAGGTGTCGCAGGAACAGTCGGCGGGTCACGTCGGCCATGGTCTTCTCACCCTCCCCGTTTTCGTCTAGCCGACGATAAACGTCGTGATAGTTTCTCGTCAAGGTGGTGATAATTCGATGGATCCGCAGGCCGGCTACCCCCCGTTCGCGGTCACCGTGGACCTGGTGGTCCTGACCGTCCGCACCGAACAGCTCAGCGTCCTGCTGATCCGCCGAGGTATCCCGCCGCACCGGGGCGCCTGGGCGCTACCCGGCGGCTTCGTCCGTACCGACGAGACGCTGGCCGGGGCCGCCGCCCGGGAACTGGCCGAGGAGACCGGGCTGACCGGCCCGGTCGGGCACCTGGAGCAGCTCGCCACGTACGGCGACCCGGGGCGGGACCCGCGCGGCCGGGTGGTGACCGTGGCCCACCTCGCCCTGCTGCCGGACCTGCCCACCCCGGTCGCCGGCACCGATGCGGCCTCCGCCGAGTGGCAGCCGGTCGACCGGGTACGCACCGACCGGCTCGCCTTCGACCACGCCCGGATCCTCGCCGACGGGGTGGAACGCGCCCGCGCCAAACTGGAGTACACCCCGCTCGCCACCGCGTTCTGCCCGCCGGAGTTCACCGTGGCGCAGCTCCGCACGGTCTACGAAACGGTCTGGGGCACCCGCCTCGACCCACGCAACTTCCACCGGAAGGTCACCGGCACACCCGGTTTCGTGGTCCCCGCCGGCCGGGCCACCGAGGGCGACCGGGGTCGGCCCGCCCAGCTCTTCCGGCGCGGCCCGGCGACCCTGCTGTATCCGCCGATGCTCCGCCCCACGAACCCGTAAGGAAGGGCCCCCCATTAACGCTTTCGGTATAGGAAGGGCCCCCTGTTAACGCCCGAGCCCGAAGACCAGGCCGGTCACCGCACCGCCCACGATTCCGCCGACAACGACCTGCCCGACCGTGTGGTCACCCAGCCGCACCCGGGACCACCCGACCAGCACGGGTAACGGCAGGCTGAGCAGCAGCCCCGGCCCGAAGACCAGCACCAGCACTGCGGCGGCCCCGGTCGCCACCGCCACGTGGACCGACATCTTCCACCTGGGCCCGAGAACCGCACCGACGAGCAGGCCGACCGCCCCCGCCGTGACGAGTGCGCGTACCGGCCCCGGCGCTCCCAGCAGGGTCAGCGCGAGCAGCCCGGCCAGTACCGACGCCAACCCGACCAGCAGCGGCAGCCGCCGCTGCTCGCGTACGCCCACGTGGTGGTCGGTCAGCCGGCCCCGCCGTACCCCGCCGACGATGTAGGCGAACGGGATGACGCTGGCGAAGAGCGCGGCGAACAGCCCCCAGGCCAGGCCGGTACCGCCCGGCGTGCTGTGCCAGCCGATCACCACCAGCAGCAGGGTGGCCAGGACAGCAGGCGCCGTGAACTCGGTGACCAGTCGGGCCAGACGTAGGGCCGGCCCGGTGTCGTCACCGCGCCCCGTCACCGCGCTTCGGCGGATGCCACCCGGGGCGTCGGCCCCGGCGACGGCGCCGGAAACCCCGTCGGGACCGGGGCCACCGTCGGGACCGGGGCCACCGTCAGAGCCGGAGACGGACGGAGCGCCGGGGAGGGCGGCCCGGCGTGGTCGCTGCCGGCTGCCATCGGGAACGTGTCCGGGCGACCGGCGTGCGGCGTCCGGGGCCCGCGTGGTGGGGTGGTGCGTTCCGGCGTGACCGGAACCGGCGGTGGCGCGGTCAGGGTGGGCACGGGTGGCGGGGGTGTCGGACCCGGTTCCGGGTAGGGCTCCTGGCTGGGCGGGGGCGACGGATCCGGGCTCCCGGTCGGACCCGGCCCGGGAGTGTGGCTCCCGGTGGGTCGTGGCGAAGGATCGGGAGACGGTCGCGGCGAAGGATCGACCGGCGGGCTTGGCGCCGGGCTCCCGGGTGGGGACGGCGACTGCGCCGGGGGCCGGAGCGGGCCGGTCAGGCGGTCCGGTGACGCCGCACCGGCGAGTGCACGCCACCCGGTGGAGGCCGCCGGTTCCGCAGGCAGGTGCGGCAGGGGAGGCGGGGCCGGTACGGCGGTCGGCGGCTGCGGGACGACCACCGGCCCGACCGATGGTGGCGGGATGAACGGGGTCACCCCGTCCGGCAGGGCCGTCCCTCCGATGGTGGCCGAATCGGCGCTGATCGCCGCGAGGATCGGCATCGAGGCGGTGCCGGCGAGTAGAGCGACGGTGAGCAGGTAACCGCGCGGCGGCCCGGCCAGCCCCTGCGCGCGGTGGGCGCCGATCACCCGACGGTAGCTGGTCCCACCACCCACCCGGTGCCGGCCGAGCAGGGGTGCGTTCAACTCCTCGTCGTGTTCCGACACCGCCCGGGCTCCTCGTCTCGATCCTGCCGCCTGCCGGAGCGGTCACACCATGGGTGACCGGTTCCGTCACCCAGAGTGTCCCAGTCACCCTGGGTTGGCTAGATCCTCACAGCGTGTCGACACGCGGTTTTGTTCGGGCGAGCCGACCCGACCGGATTATCCGCCGATATGGGGATCAATCGGGCCGTTTTCTGGTTCTTCGCCAGGCCGTTATGTGGGACCGCTCACCTGCTCTGCGAATATGGGACCCGACGGCAACGCAGCCGTGGCCTCCGCGCACCCTGCGGCAGGCGCGGCTGGGCGCCGGCGCTCCCGAACCGGGTTCAGCCAGAATCCGGCTCACGCCGCGTGGCAACCCCTACCGGGGCTAGGCGCGGCCGCCAGGAAACCGGTCCGGCAGCAGCCGGGCAGGCGCACGAGTTGCGCGGTCGGGTCACCCCCGGTGCCGACGCACACATCACAGGGAGAGACGGATGGCAAAGGGCGACCCCGGGGTCACGGCCCGCGGCAGGCGGGCCGCACCCCGGTCGAAGCGAGCGGCGGCGGGTCGCGTGGGCGACCCCGAACTGGTCCAGCTACTCACGCCGGAGGGCGACCGGATCGAGAGCGCGACCGGCCCGGACGGTACGGAGTACCGCGTCGACTTCACCGACGAGGAGTACCGCGGGCTCTACCGGGACCTGGTCCTGGTCCGCAAGCTCGACGCCGAGGCGACCGCGTTGCAGCGGCAGGGCGAGCTCGGTCTCTGGGCCAGCCTGCTCGGCCAGGAGGCCGCCCAGGTCGGCTCCGGGCGGGCGCTGCGCACGCAGGACATGGCCTTCCCGACCTACCGTGAGCACGGCGTGCTCTACTGCCGCGGTATCGACCCGATCATGCCGCTCAGCCTGTTCCGTGGCGTCGACCAGGGCGGCTGGGACCCGAACGAGTTCAAGTTCAACATGTACACGATCGTGATCGGGGCGCAGACCCTGCACGCGACCGGGTACGCCATGGGCGTCACCATCGACGGCCGGACCGGCAGCGACGACGGCGAGGCGGTGATCGCCTACTTCGGCGACGGCGCCACCAGCCAGGGCGACGTGAACGAGGCGTTCGTCTGGGCCGGCGTGTTCAACGCGCCGCTGGTCTTCTTCTGCCAGAACAACCAGTACGCCATCTCGGAACCCCTGGAGAAGCAGACCCGGATCCCGCTCTACCAGCGGGCCGCCGGCTTCGGCTTCCCCGGTGTACGGGTGGACGGCAACGACGTACTCGCCACCTACGCGGTCACCCGGGCAGCGCTGGACAACGCCCGGCACGGCCAGGGTCCGAGCCTGATCGAGGCGTACACCTACCGGATGGGGGCGCACACCACCTCG
Organism: Micromonospora sp. CPCC 206060; assembly: GCF_036906895.1. Lineage (NCBI taxonomy): Bacteria > Bacillati > Actinomycetota > Actinomycetes > Micromonosporales > Micromonosporaceae > Micromonospora > Micromonospora sp. CPCC 206060. The sequence goes on along the minus strand of NZ_JBAKHU010000025.1, from coordinate 25,305 downwards.
GACGACCCGACCCGGTACCGGATCGCCAGCGAGGTCGAGGCGTGGCAGGCCAAGGACCCGATCGCCCGGATGCGGGCGTTTTTGGGCAAGCAGCAGCTCGCCGACGACACCTTCTTCGCCGAGGTCGACGAGCAGGCCCGCCGGGAGGCGGTGGACCTGCGCGAGCGGGTGCTGGCCATGCCGGACCCGGATCCGGTCAGCATGTTCGACCACGTCTACCCGAACGGTTCCCCGCTGCTCGACCAGCAGCGTGAGCAGTTCAGCCGGTACCTGGAGTCGTTCGAGGGGAGCGCGCACTGATGGCCACGGAGACCCTCACCCTCGGCAAGGCCCTCAACACGGGCCTGCGGCGCGCCCTGGAGAACGACCCGAAGGTCGTCATCATGGGCGAGGACGTCGGCAAGCTCGGCGGCGTCTTCCGGATCACCGACGGTCTGCAGAAGGACTTCGGCGACCAGCGGGTGATCGACACCCCGCTCGCCGAGTCCGGCATCATCGGCACTGCGGTCGGCCTGGCCATCCGGGGCTACCGGCCGGTCTGCGAAATTCAGTTCGACGGCTTCGTCTACCCGGCGTACGACCAGATCGTGTCCCAGGTCGCCAAGATGCACTACCGGTCCCGGGGCAAGCTCAACATCCCGATCGTGATCCGGATCCCGTTCGGTGGCGGCATCGGCGCGGTGGAGCACCACTCGGAGTCGCCGGAGGCGTACTTCGCGCACACCCCCGGGCTCAAGGTCGTCTCCTGCGCCTCACCGCAGGACGCGTACGTGATGATCCAGCAGGCGATCGCCTCGGAGGACCCGATCGTCTTCCTGGAGCCGAAGCGGCGCTACTGGGAGAAGGGGGCGGTCGACCTGGACGCCCCGCTCGACGGCGCGTACCCGCTGCACTCCGCCCGGGTGGCCCGCCCCGGCACGGACGCCACCGTGCTGGCGTACGGGCCGATGGTGCGGACCTGCCTGGACGCGGCGACCGCGGCGGCGGAGGACGGCCGCCAGTTGGAGGTGATCGACCTGCGCTCGATCTCCCCGCTCGACCTCTCCTCGGCCTACGAGTCGGTACGCCGTACCGGTCGGTGCGTGGTGGTGCACGAGGCCCCCGGGCAACCTGGGTCTGGGCGCGGAGATCGCGGCCCGGATCACCGAGGAGTGCTTCTACTCCCTGGAGTCCCCGGTGCTGCGGGTGACCGGTTTTGACACCCCCTACCCGGCCGCCCGGGTGGAGGAGGAGTACCTGCCGGATCTCGACCGGGTGCTCGACGCCGTCGACCGTGCCGTCGGCTGGTGAGCGCGATGTCCCGGATCAAGGAGTTCAACCTGCCCGACCTGGGCGAGGGACTGACCGAGGGCGAGATCCTCAAGTGGCTGGTCGCGGTCGGTGACGTGATCGAGCTCAACCAGCCGATCGTCGAGGTGGAGACGGCCAAGGCGGCCGTCGAGATCCCGGCGAAGTGGGCCGGTCGGGTGCAGACGATCTTCCACGAGGAGGGTACGACCGTCGAGGTCGGCAGCCCGATCATCTCGATCGACACCCAGCCGGACGCCGGGCCACTTGAGCCGGCCAGCACCACCGGTCAGCCGGACGCCGCCCTGCCGACCCCGTCGGCCGCCGCGCTGGCCGCGGTGGAGGTCGCCCCGGCCGAGGGTGCCGTCGAACCGGGTCTGATCGGTGGTCCTGCGCCGGGTGGCCGGACCGCTGTGCTGGTCGGGTACGGCCCCCGCACCACGGCCGCCAAGCGGCGCCCCCGCAAGGGCGCCGGCCCGGTCGCCCCGGCACAGTCGGCGCCGGCCCAGCCGACCCCACCCAGCGCTGCCGATCATGGAGTTGTGATGGGTGACAAACCTGTCCATAGCTCCCCGAACCAGGCACCACAGGTCCATGATCGACGCAACGGGGCGGGCGCACCGGGCGGTGGCCTGGTGCTCGCCAAGCCGCCCGTACGCAAGCTCGCCAGGGATCTCGGCGTGGACCTGAGCATGCTGACCGGGTCCGGGCCGCTCGGCTCGATCACCCGGGAGGACGTACAGCGGGCGGCTGCCGGGGCGACGGCGGAGGCGGCGCCCGCGCCGGTCCGCACCACCGTGGCGCCGGTCTTCGACGCCAGTCGGGAGCAGCGCATCCCGGTCAAGGGTGTCCGAAAGTTGACGGCGGAGAACATGTCCGCGTCGGCGTTCACCGCGCCACACGTAACGGAGTTCCTGACCGTCGACGTGACGCGGGCGATGAAGGCACTGGACCGGCTACGGGTCCGGCCCGAGTGGCGGGACGTCCGGGTGTCGCCGTTGCTGCTGGTCGCCAAGGCGGTCCTGCTCGCGGTCCGTCGGCACCCGATGGTCAACTCGACCTGGGCCGGGGACGAGATCGTGGTCAAGGACTACGTCAACCTCGGTATCGCTGCGGCGACCGAACGCGGGCTGATCGTGCCGAACATCAAGGACGCCGGCCGGCTCACCCTGCGTGAACTGGCGGACGCGATGACGGCGCTGGTGCAGACCGCCAAGGCGGGCCGGACCTCCCCGGCGGACATGTCCGGGGGGACGCTGACCATCACGAACGTGGGGGTGTTCGGCGTGGACACGGGTACTCCGATCCTGCCGCCCGGCGAGTCGGCGATTCTCGCCTTCGGTGCCGTCCGGGAGATGCCCTGGGTACACAAGGGCAAGGTACGCCCACGTCAGGTGACCACCCTCGGCCTCTCCTTCGACCACCGGATCATCGATGGCGAGTTGGGCTCGAAGTTCCTGCGGGACATCGGCGCGTTCCTGACCGATCCGGAGGCGGCACTGCTCGCCTGGACCTGACGCCACGCGGCTGAACAGTTACGGCCGGTGTGCCGGGTTAACTCCCGGTACACCGGCCGTAACCATGAGATGGCCGCAATCCTTCGCTGGACACTCTCCCAAACCTTTGATTCTTCGGCTGGTGGCACAGCTCACCTAACAATCGTTGGCGCGGAAGGTCCCTGGTGCGCTTCAATAGAGACATCAACGACGGGCTGACAACCGAATAGCCAGGGGGAGAGACCAATGAGCATGATCGACCGCATCCGCCACCGCCGCGACGCCAACCGCCGGGCCCGGGCCATCGAGCGCGCCCTGCGCTCCGCCAACTCGCCGGCCGTCCGCGACGAGATCATCGCGATCGCGCAGCGGCAGTACAGCTGACCCGCACCGCAGCAGTACAGCGGCAGGACAGCCGAGCCGGGAGTACCGGCAGCACCGCCGAATCGGAGGGCCGCAGCGTAGCGGCGCCCGAGCCGGCCAAGGAGCGGCCGACGCACCGGCTGAGCTGAACGGACGTGACTCGCCTCCTCCAGATCGACGACCCGCCCGGACCCCCGGGCGGGTCGTCGGCGTTTCGGGCCGTTTGACACCGGGATTCCCCCTCATCGCACCGCCCGGTACGGTGGGGCTCGGTCGTCATCCCCGGCCACGGAGGTTGTCAGGCGGATGCCAACCGCCCGGCACCGGACCGTGGCAGAAGGTGACGGCCGGCGCTCCCCGGCCGCGATGGGCGGGCACCGGCTACGGTGCGGGGAGCCGACCCGGCCGGCAACGCCGGCAACGCCGGCAACGCCGGCAACCCTGCCGACAGAAGCTGGTCGGTATCGGCGGCCGACATGTGATGGAGGAGGCGCACGCATGACGTCCGAGGGCCCGCACCACCCCGGCCAGGAGCCGGACGAGGTCGCGCCGGGCGCCGGCGGATCGGCGCCGTTCGGCGGACAGCCGACAGCAGCACCCCGCCCCGGCGGCGTACCGGACCTGGGTTGGGCACCACCACCGCCGCCCCCGATGGAGCAGCGGCAGCAGAACGGCTGGGAGAGTGCCCCGGCACCGGGCCACGGATCGGCCGGGCAGCAGCCGGGCTGGAGGCCCGGCCACGGACCGGACCACGGCCGCGCCGAACAGCCCGCCTGGGACGTACCCGCCGAGCCGGCCCGACCTATCCGGGCGACCGCATCGGTCCCCGTACCCGGCGCGGACAGCAGGCCGTCCTGGGACACCCCGGCACCCGCCGGTCAGCCCCACTGGGCTGGCCCGGGTGGTCCGGGTGGCACGGACCTTCCCGAGCGGCCCGAGGTACCCGCCGTGGAACCGTGGGACCCCGGCGAGGCGTGGGGAGCAACCGCCCCCGCGTCAGGACCGATTGCTTCCCCGGCACCGACTGCGCAACCCGCCGACACCTGGGGCTCGGCGCCCTCCGCAGGTGCTCCGCAGCCCGCCGACACCTGGGGACCGACGCCCTCGGCACCGGTCTCCGGCGGCAACCCGCAGTCCACCGAGCCCTGGGGGTCCGCACCCCAGGCGAACGGCTGGGAATCGGTTCCGCAGCCGGTCAACAGCCCGGAGCCGAGCGGTTGGGAGCCCACTCCCCGCGCCGAGGACAACCCGGTCTACCAGCCGGCACCGGCACCTGGCTTCTCCCCTGCCGGAGCGGTCCCGCTCCCACCCCAGGAGCAACGCATCCCCGGTGCGAGCCTGGCTGCGTCACCCCCGGCGGACTACCAGTCGCAGATGGACTACCAGGCTCCGGCCGGATACCAGCCACCGATGGATCACCCGTCGCCCACGGGGTACGCCCCACCGCAGCAGCGTGGCCCGGTTGACGACGGCTATTCCGGTGGCAACGGTTTCCCGGGCGGCAGCGGCTATCCGGGGGGTGACACCGACCACCGCGCCGAGGGCGGTTATCCCGGCCCGGCCCAGCAGCGGAGCGACAGCGGCGGGTACCCCGTCGACAACGGCCAGGACCACCAGGGCCACACCGTCGACCAGCACTGGCCCGGCGCAGAGGCGACCCCCGGTGGCTGGGAGGCCGAGAGTCACCAGGCCCCGGTGGTACCGCAGCCACGTACCTCGCCCGAGTCCGCCGGTTCGGCCCGGGTGGCCGTACCACCCGCCGACCAGTCGGTGGGTGCCGATTCCGCCGCTGCGGGTGGCAGTATCACCGCGAGCGCTTCGGTTCCGATGCCGAACCGGGCGATGCCGCCGACCGACATGGCGGTGCGGCCGGCACAGCCGCCGCAGCCCCGGGTGTACGGGCGGCCGACCCGACCGGAGCCGGAGCCGGAGGAGGTCCCGCTCCCCGGTGACCCAGGTGACCATCGACCCGGCACCGAACACGGTGCCCCGGCCGGATACGGCTACGACCAAGGCCCGTCACACGGCAACGGGTACGACCAAGCTCCGTCGCACAGCGGGTACGACCAGAGCCCGGCACACGGCGGATACGACCCAGCTCCGTCGCACAGCGGGTACGAGCAGAACCCCCCGCACGGCGGCGGGTACGACCAGGGTGCTCCGCACGGCGGCTACGACCAGCAGCCGGCGAGCGCCAGTGCCCGGGTGGCCCCGCCGGCCACCCCGATCCCGGATTTCTCCCAGGGTCACGCCCCCTTCGGTGACCTGGTTGGCAACAGCCGACCGGTCAACGGCGTGAAGCCGAACACCCCGGGCGCAATGGGCACGGCCCGCACCGGTGGGCCCGAGCGCTTCGGTGATCCCGAACCTTTCGGTGAGCCCACCGCCCAGTTCAGTGGCGGGCTGCCCGGGTACCAGGAACACTCCGGACCGGGACGGTCGCCGCAGGACGGGCCGGACGCCACGGCGTTCGCGCCAGCGGTGCCGTCCCCTGCGTCCCGGCCGGCCGAGTCCTCCGGCGACGCGTGGGGCCAGGCGACCGAGGCGTGGCACCCGGGTGGCGAGCCGGAGCAGGGCCGCTTCGACGCCTTCAAGCCGGACGCCGAGCCGAAGAACGAACCGGCTCCGGCGCCGAAGGTCCGTAACGGGCGGGTCCTGCTGGCCGTGCTCACCGCGGCTGTCCTGCTGCTGGCGGTACCACTCGGTGCGCTCTGGCTACTCGGCAAGATCGGTAACGACGGGGACGGGACGGCCTTCGACCCGGCGGTCAACTCCTGTGTCAAGCAGTCCGGCAACTCGGCGGTCGCCGCCACCTGCGGGGAGCCGGGTACCTTCTCCATCGTCTCCAAGGTGGACGCGAAGGAGAAGTGCACCGACAAGACGCAGCCGCACGTCGTCCTGCCCGGCAGCGGGACGAACCGGGTGCTCTGCCTGAAGCCGGCCACCGCAGCCCGCTGACCCATGCCGTCGGGGTCACGCATTCCGCGTGGCCCCGACGGCACCAGCGGTACGCCGACGCGACGGTCCGCCCTGACCCGCCGCCTTGTCCGATCCGGACCGGCTAGGGATCGGCTGCCCAGCAACCGACTGGACCGACGTACCGCGTGGGTCGTCCTCGCGACCGTACCCGGAGCGCCCGACCCGTGTAATGATGGCGTCCTGACGGAGCGGAGGACCGCCATGCCGGACATAAGCAACGGACCCATCGGTCTCCAGCGCCGTCGGCTCGGCCACCCAGGTCTGCTGCACGCCCTCGCGGTGCTGGTGTTCGGGCTGCTGGCCTGGTCCGGGGCAAATGCGTGGGGCCGGGAGGTCGACGGGCTCGCGGTACCGTCGCTCATCACCGGATCGGCGGGATCGCTGGGCGCTCTGGTCATCGTGGCGGTGCTCCTGAGCCGGCGCCGCCATGGGGCAGGGCCGACTGTGGGCGCACCGGCTGCTGGGCCTGGGGTGCACGTGCAGGCGGCGACGCGGGTGTCGATGGGAGTGGCCGCCGTGGTGGCCCTCGTCATGGGCGTCGCCCTTGCCCCGAGCGGGACCGACCGGGGGTTCGTCATCTCGGTGGCCGTGTTCCTCTCCGGAGCGCTGGCGCTGTTCGCGCTGCTGGCCGGCGACCCGCCGGGTCGACCGGGGCGCCGGCCCTGAGGCAGTCTCCCGCGTGCCGTTTCCTGCGCCACGCCGAGCCGGATGGTCGCCGATGGTGCGGCAGGATAAGGGCATGAGTGCACGGGTACGGGCGCCGGAGCTGCGCGGTCGGGGCTGGCTGAACACCGGCGGGAAGGATCTCTCCATCGCCGACCTTCGGGGTCGGATCACCATCCTGGACTTCTGGACCTTCTGCTGCATCAACTGCCTGCACGTCCTGGACGAGCTGCGCCCGCTGGAGGAGAAGTACGGCGACGTCCTCGTCGTCATCGGGGTGCACTCACCGAAGTTCGAGCACGAGAAGGATCCGGACGCGCTGGCTGCTGCGGTCGAGCGGTACGGCGTGCACCACCCGGTGCTGGACGATCCGGAGCTGCGGATGTGGCAGCAGTACGCGGCCCGGGCATGGCCGACCCTCTGCGTGGTCGACCCGGAGGGGTACGTCGTCGCCACGATGGCCGGCGAGGGTCACGCCGAGGGCCTGTCCCGACTGATCGACGAGTTGATCACCACGCACGAGGCGAAGGGCACCCTGCACCGGGGCGACGGCCCGTACGTCCCGCCGGGCGAACCGGCGACCACCCTGCGCTTCCCCGGCAAGGCGGTGGCGCTCGACGACGGTGGCCTGCTGGTCTCCAATTCGGCCCGACACTCGATCGTGGAGTTGGACGCCGACGGTGAGACGGTCCGGCGCCGGATCGGCTCCGGCGGACGGGGCAGGACGGACGGGTCGGCCGGCACCGCCCGGTTCTCCGAGCCGCAGGGTCTCTGCCGGCTGCCTGCCCATACCGCCGAGGTGGCCGGGTACGACGTCGTGGTCGCGGACACCGTCAACCACCTGCTGCGCGGGATCCGGTTGGTCACCGGCGAGGTGGTGACCGTTGCCGGCACCGGTCGGCAGTGGCGTTCGACGGTCGACGACCACGCGCACGACGCGCTCTCCGTCGACCTCTCCTCTCCGTGGGACGTCGCCTGGTACGACAACCGGGTGGTCATCGCGATGGCCGGCATCCATCAGCTCTGGTGGTTCGACCCGATCCGGCGGACCGCCGGGATGTACGCCGGCACCACCGTGGAGGCGCTGCGGGACGGCCCGCTCGCCGAGGCGTGGATGGCCCAGCCCTCCGGTCTCTCCGTCTCCGCCGACGGGAACCGGCTCTGGATCGCCGACAGCGAGACCAGTGCCCTCCGGTACGTCGAGAACGGCACCATGGGTACCACCGTCGGGCAGGGTCTCTTCGACTTCGGGCACGTGGACGGCCCGGCCGACAGCGCCCTGCTGCAACATCCGCTCGGGGTGTGTGCGCTACCGGACGGCTCGGTACTGATCGCGGACACCTACAACGGGGCGGTCCGCCGCTTCGACCCGGCGGGCGGCACGGTCGCGACGGTCGTCGACGGGCTGGCCGAGCCGAGCGACATCGTACTGACCGCCGACGGTGGCGTGGTCGTGGTCGAGTCGGCGGCGCACCGGCTGACCCGCCTGGCTCCGGGTGCCCTGTCGGCTGCCGGGGTACGCGTCGACGGGCCCCGGCACCGCACCGAGCGCCCGCCGACCGACGTGGCGGCCGGCGAGCTGACCCTGGACGTGATCTTCACCCCGGCGCCGGGGCAGAAGCTGGACGAGACGTACGGCCCGTCCACCCGGTTGGAGGTGTCGGCCTCCCCGCCCGAGCTGCTGCGGGAGGGGGCGGGTACGGGTACCGACCTGTCCCGGCGGCTGGTGGTCGACGGGGCGGTGCCCGGTGGGGTGCTCCAGGTGACCGCGCAGGCGGCCACCTGCGACGTGGACAACGAGCACGGCGCCTGCCACCTGACCCGGCAGGACTGGGGTGTCCCGGTACGCGTCGTACCGGGTGGCGCCGCCCGGCTGCCCCTGGTGCTGCGGGGGCTGGACGCCTGAGGTGTTAAGCGGGGGCCCTTCCTATACCGAAAACGTTAATAGGGGGCCCTTCCTTACACGAACGCAGTGAGCCCCACGCCCGCCTCGACCAGCGCCGCCCGGACCAGCTCGGCGGCGTGCACCGCCCCGGGGGTGTCGCCGTGCAGGCAGATCGACTCGACCGGGCAGGGGATCGTGCTGCCGTCCACGGCGGTCACGGTCCCCCGGGTGGCCATGTGGACCGCCTGGGCGGCGACCGCCGCCGGGTCGGTGAGCAGGGCACCGGGTGCGGAGCGGGGCACCAGCATCCCGTTGGGCTGGTAGCTCCGGTCGGCGAAGCCCTCGGCCACCACCCGTAGGCCGGCGCCGGCGGCGAGTTGGGCGAGCACCGAGCCGGCGAGGCAGAGCACCGGCAGTTCCCGGTCGTACCCGGTGACTGCGGCGACCAGGGCCGCCGCCTGCGCCTCGTCGGTGGCCGCCGCGTGGTACAGCGCCCCGTGCGGTTTGAGGTAGCGGACCCGGGTACCGGCGATCCGGCAGAACGCCTCCAGTGCCCCAAGCTGGTAGACCGTCTCGTCGCGCAGGTCGGCGAAGGCGTATGCGATGTGCCGCCGGCCGAAGCCGGCGAGGTCGCGGTAGCCGACCTGGGCGCCGACCGCGACCCCACGTTCGGCGGCGAGGGCGCAGACCCGCCGCATGGTGGCCGCGTCCCCGGCGTGGAAGCCGCAGGCGACGTTGGCGGAGGTGATCAGGTCGAGCAGCGCCGCATCGTCGCCGAACTGCCAGGCACCGAAGCCTTCCCCGAGGTCAGCGTTGAGGTCCATGGAACCGGACGATAGTCCCCGGGCGGGCCTGCGCGAGCGGAGTCGGGTCGTCCACGACGGCGATCACCGGGTATCCCCCGGTGGTGGGGTGGTCGGCGAGGAAGATCAGGGGTTGGCCGTCGGCCGGTACCTGCACGGCGCCGAGGACCAGTCCCTCGCTGGGGAGTTCCCCGGCGACCGCGCGGGGCAGGGTCGCGCCGGTCAGTCGCGCGCCGACCCGGTTGCTGACCGGGCTGACCGTGTACGCGGTGCGCAGCAGCCGGTCGATCGCGGTGGCGGTGAACCAGTCGTGGCGGGGGCCGAGGTGGACACGGAGCCGGATCCGGTCCCCGGGTGGCGGCCCGGTGGGGGTGAAGTCCACCGGGGCGGGTGCGCCGGTGACCGGGCCGAGGGGCAGCCGGTCGCCGTCGCGGAGCGGCGCCGGACCGAGGCCGCTGAGGGTGTCGGTGGCACGGCTGCCGAGTACCGGTTCGACGGCCACGCCCCCGGCCACGGCGAGGTACGACCGCAGCCCGGTCTCGGCGGGCCCGATCTGCACCTGCGCGCCGGCCGGTACGGCAAGCGGGCGACCGCAGTCGCCGGGCCGGTCGCCGATCCACACCCGGGCCGGGGCGCCGGTGACCGCGACGGTGCTGGCCACCGTGCAGCGCAGTACGCAGCCCGTCAGGGTGATCTCCAGGCCGGCGGCCTGCTCGGGGTTGCCGACCAGCCGGTTGGCCAGCGTCAGGGCGGGCCGGTCGAGGGCGCCGGAGCGCGGTACGCCGAGGTGGGCGTACCCGGGGCGGCCGAGGTCCTGGACGGTGGTGAGGGCACCGGCGCGCAGGACCTCGATCACGCGTCCACCAGCCGGACCCGGGTGCCGGGGCTGAGCAGGGCCGGAGGCTCCCGGTGGATGTCGAACAGGGACACGTCGGTCCGGCCGACCAGCAGCCAGCCGCCGGGTGAGGTACCCGGGTAGATGCCCGCGTACGGTCCGGCGAGCGCCACCGAGCCGGCCGGTACCCGGGGTCGGGGGGTGGCGAGTCGGGGTACCGCGAGGTGTGGGGGGAGCCCGGTGAGGTACCCGAAGCCGGGGGTGAAGCCGCAGAAGGCGACCCGGAACCCGGTGCGCCGCAGCCGGTCGACCACCGCTGGCACGTCGACCTGCCAGTGACCGGCGACCACCGGCAGGTCGGCACCGTCGAAGGTGACCGGGATGTCGACGGACGGCCCGGTGGCCTGTGTGCCGGTGGCCAGGGCCTGCGTGCCGAGGACCGGGGCCTTCGTGCCGGTGGTCGGGGCGGGGGTCCAGCCCGCGATGGCCCGGCTGGTTGCGGCGGGGTCGGTAACCCCGTCGAGCAGTACCGTGCGGGCGGCCGGCACGATTTCGTCGACCGGCAGGTTTCCGGTATCGCGGCGGCGGCACAGCTCGTCGTGCCAGGCCTGGACCTCGTCCTGGTCGGCGCAGTCGAGCAGGAGGGCGTACGCCCCGACGGGCCGGATCCGCATAGGGCCATCCTGCCGTAACCATCGTGACGAGTTGCACTACCTGGAGGTAACCTACGGTGCCGTAACCTAAGGAGGTGACCACCTCTGCCCCGTTGCGGCTGAAGCCGGTCGACATCGGTAAACCCCGGATGCGCGGCTGGCTGCACACGTACGCGTTCTTCGTCGCACTCGTCTGCGGCATCGTCCTCTGTTCCCTGGCCGCGGCCCGTCCCGGCTGGGCGCCGCTGGTGAGCTGCGCCGTCTACAGCCTGACCGTCTGTGGGCTCTTCGGCACCAGCGCGCTCTACCACCGGCGGGTCTGGTCCGAGCGCGGCTACCAGATCATGCGCCGGATGGACCATTCGATGATCTTCGTGTTCATCGCCGGCACGTACACCCCGCTCTGCGTCCTGCTCCTGCCGTCCGGCAAGGCGACGCTGCTGCTCTGCCTGGTCTGGGGCGGTGCACTGGCCGGGGTGGCCCTGAAGCTGGTCTGGCCGCACGCACCGCGCTGGGTTTCCGCGCCGCTCTACCTCGCCCTCGGCTGGGTGGCGGTCGCGGTACTGCCGGACATCCTCGGCAACGGCGGGGTGACCACGCTGGTGCTGCTGATCGTCGGGGGCGCGGTCTACAGCGTGGGTGCGGTCTTCTACGCGCTGCGCCGGCCGAACCCGTGGCCGACCGTCTTCGGTCACCACGAGTTCTTCCACGCCTGCACCCTGGTGGCCGCGATCTGCCACCACATCGCGATCTACTTTGCCCTGTTCGCCTGAACCCGCACCCCCGGATGACCGGCGGTCACGACGGAGGCCGGGGACCCGTTGCGGGTCCCCGGGCCTCCGTGGTTCAGTCAGCAGGTGCGGCCCGTCGCCGGGTCAGTAGGTGCGGCCCGGGCGGCGTACCTCGCGGTACTCCTCGACCACCCGGTCGTCCTGGACCGGGACCACCCGCTCCTCCCGGACCGGGGCGGCGACGACGGTACGTCGACGGCTCTGCCAGAACCACGCGGTCATGATCAGACCGACCAGCCCGGCGAGCATGAGCACCCAGCCAACGGTGCTCAGGCTGAGCCAGCCCAGGTCGGCGTCCACCGCGAACGCGAGGATCGCACCCAGCGCGATCAGGAAGATGCTTCCACCGATGCCCACTTCTTCGCCCTCCTTGGCTTCAAGCTGGCGTCCAGTACCCGCCGCGGCCACGGATGAGGTTGCGGCACACATCGACTTACCCCGACACTGCGATTCCCAATCAGGCAGGCTGAAGCCATGACGGAGGGCACGGGTACGGAACGGACACTGGTCCTGCTGCGGCATGCCAAGGCGGAGAGCCCGCCGGGGGTGGCGGACGTGGAGCGCCCGCTGGCGGTCCGGGGACGGGCCGACGCCGTCGCCGCCGGGGCCTGGCTGACCGACCACGGGTACCTGCCGACGCTGGTGATCTGCTCGCCGGCCGCCCGGACCCGGCAGACCTGGCACGGGGTGGCCCTCGGATTGTCCGGTAGGGCGGACCAGCCGGCCGGGCACGTCCCCTCCACCGGCCCGCAGGTCCGCTACGAGACGACGGCGTACGCGGCCAGCCCGGGGGAGTTGCTGGAACTCGTCCGGGCCGTTGATCAGGCCACGTCCACCGTGCTGCTCATCGCCCACAACCCGGGCATCTCGCTGCTCTCCGGGCTGCTCGATCCCGGACAGTTACGCGACGAGGGGCTCCGCACGGCGGGACTGGCCGCGCACCGGGTCGGTACCGCCTGGGCGGATCTCGGGCCGGGCACGGCGCCACTGGTCAGGGCGCACACCGCCCGGGCCTGACCGAAGAGCCGGTCAGCTCCGAGGCGCCGCACGTGGGCGGGCGCGTCCGGTCAGCTCGGTGGCGCGGTAGGCGGTGGCGGGTCGGGTGGTGGCGGCATCATCGCGGTCGGATGGGAGAGCCGGTTCTCCTCCACGATGAGTGTGCGGGCCCGCTTGCGCCGGTCCTGCCAGAACCAGAGCGTGGTCAGCAGTACGGCGAGACCGGCCAGGATGAAGACCCAGCCGACTGCGCGCAGATCGATCCACCAGACATTCGCCCTGATAGCAAATGTCAGGATTGCTCCTATTGCGATGAGAAAGATGCCGCTTCCGATGCCCATGTGCGCTGCACTCCCCCGTGCGGTGGCTCTGGGCTTTCTTGTACTTTTCGGGACAAAGCATGATGCTGCTGCCTCCACCATAACGCGGCGGCCGGCGAGCATCAGCTCGCCGTCCGCTTCGTGACTCAGCAGATCGCCGTCCCGATCAGAACGCGTCCTCCGGCAGGTCCATCACGTCCAGGTCGGTGGACTGGATGATCCGGCGGTCGGCGCCGATGCGGGGCAGCACCTCGCGGGCGAAGAACTTCGCCGCCGCCACCTTGCCGGCGTAGAACGACCGGTCGGTCGCCGGCACCTCGCCCGCCAGGGCCCGCAGCGCCACGTCGGCCTGCCGCTGGAGCAGCCAGCCGACCACCAGGTCACCGACGGCGAGCAGGAACCGGCGGCTACTCAGGCCGACCTTGTAGAGCGCCCGGGCGTCGCCGCCCTGGGCCTCGCCCAGCCAGCCGGTCATCGTGGCCAGCATGGTCTGCACCTCGGCCAGGGCCCGGCCCAGCGCGGCCCGCTCCTCCTTGAGCTGGCCGTTGCCGCCCTCGGAGGCGATGAACTCCTGGATCTCGCCGGCCACCGCCGTCAGCGCCTTGCCGTTGTCCCGCACGATCTTGCGGAAGAACAGGTCGAGGCTCTGGATCGCGGTGGTGCCCTCGTACAGGGTGTCGATCTTCGCGTCCCGGACGTACTGCTCCAGCGGGTAGTCCTGGAGGAAGCCCGAACCACCGAAGGTCTGCAGGGCCTCGTGGCCGAGCAGCTCGTACGCCCGCTCCGAGCCGACCCCCTTGACCAGCGGGAGCAGCAGGTCGTTGACCCGCTTGGCGAGCTTGGTCGCCTTCTCGTCACCGGCCGACTCGGCCAGCGCCACCTTGTCCTGCCAGCTCGCGGTGTAGCAGACCAGGGCGCGCAGGCCCTCGGCGTACGACTTCTGCAGCATCAGCGACCGGCGCACGTCCGGGTGGTGGGTGATGGTCACCCGGGGTGCGGTCTTGTCGGCCATCTGGAGCAGGTCGGCGCCCTGTACGCGGTTCTTCGCGTACTCCAGCGCGTTGAGGTAGCCGGTGGAGAGGGTGGCGATCGCCTTGGTGCCGACCATCATCCGGGCGTACTCGATGATCAGGAACATCTGCCGGATGCCCTCGTGCACCCCACCGAGGAGCCAGCCCTTGGCCGGTACGCCGTGCTCGCCGAAGGTCACCTCGCAGGTGTTCGAGACCTTCAGGCCCATCTTGTGCTCGACGTTGGTGGCGAAGACGCCGTTGCGCTCGCTCAACTCGCCGGTCTCCTCGTCGAAGTGGAACTTCGGCACGACGAAGAGGGAGAGGCCCTTCGTACCCGGGCCGCCGACGCCCTCGACGCCGACCGGACGGGCGAGCACGTAGTGGATGATGTTGTCCGCGAGGTCGTGCTCACCCGAGGTGATGAACCGCTTGACGCCCTCGATGTGCCACGAGCCGTCCGGCTGCGGGATGGCGCGGGTACGACCGGCGCCGACGTCCGAGCCGGCGTCCGGCTCGGTCAGCACCATGGTCGAGCCCCACTGCTTCTCCACCAAGAGCTTGGCCCACTTCTTCTGCTGCTCGGTGCCCTCGCGCAGCAGGGTGGTGGCGAAGGACGGGCCGGAGGCGTACATCCAGATCGGGGCGTTGGCACCGAGCACCAGCTCGGCGAGGGACCACCAGAGGGCGCGCGGCGCGTTGGTGCCGTCCAGCTCCGGCGGGAGGTCCAGCCGCCAGAACTCGGAGTCCATGAAGGCCCGGTACGACTTCTTGAAGGACTCGGGCAGCGGCGCGGTGTGCGTCGCCGGGTCGAAGACCGGAGGGTTGCGGTCGCTGTCGGTGTAGCTGGCCGCCAGGTCCTCGCGGGCCAGGCGGTCCACCTCCGCGATGAAGCTGCGGGCCGTGTCCAGGTCGAGATCGGCGTACGGCTCCTGGCCGAACAACCGGTCGACACCGAAGACCTCGAAGAGGTTGAACTCAAGGTCCCGGAGGTTGCTCTTGTAGTGGGTCATGTTCGCTGGCCCCGCTTCCGGACAGGTGTTACCGATCAGTAACCCCGACTCTATTACTCACGGGTAGGTATCGACAAGCCGCCGATAGAAGTGACGACGATCACAAAGTTGACATTGCACGTGATCCGGACCGGACAGCGGCCCTGGTCGCGCCGGTCAGGGCCCCGGCAGCGCTGGTCACGCCTCGGCGGCGCCCAGCTCCCAACTCGGCACCGGACAGCCACCCCCGGTACGCGGACCGGTGTACTCCATGAGCACCAGCGCGATGTCGTCGTCGAGCCGCCCGTGCACCCACTCGACGAGCGCGGTCTCCAGCGAGGCCAGCCCGTCGCCGACGGTACCGTGCCCGAGCAGCCGCCAGGCCCGGTCGGCGGTCGGGAAGAACTCGCCGTCCCGCCGGGCCTCGCCCAGACCATCGGTGAAGAGCAGCAGCCGGTCACCGGGCTCCAGCCGCTCCACCCGTGGGCGGACCACCGGCATGAACCCCAGCGGTGGTGCCGGGGCGGGCGGCTCCAGCGGGATCACCTGCCCGCGCCGCAGCAGCAGCGGCGCCGGGTGCCCACAGTTCACGATGGTCAGGGTGCCGCCCCGCTCCTCGACCAGGGCGGCGGTGACGAAGTCCTCGTCACCGACGCTGCGCGCCACGGCCCGGTCCAGGTCCGCCACGATCGCCCGCAGGTCGGCCCGCTCGAAGGCGACATGCCGGTAGGAGCCCAGCACGATACTGGCCAACCGGACCGCGTCCAGCCCCTTGCCCCGTACGTCACCGATGATCATGCGGACCCCGTACGGGGTGTCGATCACCTCGTACAGGTCGCCACCGATGTCGGCGGTCGCGGTCGCCGAGATGTACCGGCCGGCGACCGTGAGGGTGCCCACCTGCGGGCCGAGGGGCCGCAGCACCGCCTGCTGGGCCACGGCGGCCAACCGGGACAGCTCGGCGATCTGTTCCGCCTGCCGCTGACGGACGGCTGCGACCGCCGCGGCGATCCCGGTGGCCAACGCGATCACCACCACACTGACCGCGTTGTCCAGCGAGACCCGCTCCTCGGCCAGGACGAACGCCGCCCCGATCATGGTCGCGCCGGCGCCCACCCCCAGCACCACCCGCCAGGGCGCGAGCGCGGCGGCCAGGAACGGCGCCGCCACGAACAGGGCGATGTAATGGGCCTGGGGTCCGTCGGCGATCTCCACCGCCGAGACGAGTGCGAGCAGGACAAGGGCCGCGCCGAGACCGGCGCGGGATCCAGGGCTCAGCGGGCGGCGGCCCGACTGGAATGCATGCATGCGTACGCCGAACAGCATGCCTGATGGATGTCCAGGAGGGTATGAACCTGACCCCTCGTCCGATCCGGTTCTGTCCACCCGGCGTACCTGCGACATCCCTGACGAGCGGTTATCCGAGCACCTCGTAACGGACCGTCAGATGTCCGAGGTCGAGCGAGGCGATCGCGGCGAACGCCGCCCGGGACAGGTCAAGGCAACGACCATCGATGAACGGGCCACGGTCGTTGATCCGGACGGTGACCGATTCACCGGTCGACGGGTTGGTCACCCGGACCTTCGTACCGAACGGCAGCGTCTTGTGCGCGGCGGTCATCGCCGACGGGTCGAAGTTCTCACCGTTGGCGGTCAACTGACCCTCGCTGTAGAACGACGCGCCACAGGAACCGGTCTCCACCGCCTTCGGGGCGGCCGGCTTCGCGGTGCTCCCCGTCGCCTTCGGGGTGGGCCGGGGCGCCGCCGTCCGGGTCGTCGCCCGCGACGCCCGCTGGGGCGACCGGGTCACCTTCGGGCTGGCCGGCGTGGCGGTGACACTGGCACTCAGGGTGGCGGCCGGCGTGGTGGCCGCCGGGCTGCTCGCCGCCGGAACCGGCCAGCCGCTGCTCTCCACCGGTGCCGGCGCGGCACCGCCCTCGGCGGAGGTGAGCTGGATCGCGCCGAAAGCGCCGCCGATGGTCACCACCGTGGCCACTGCGGCGGTCGCCACCATGCCCACCGGCGTACGGAAAATGCCTGCTCGGGAGTGCTTTCCGGTCACGATCCCGTCCCTTCTCGTACGTCGGATCGGGTCGGACCGTAACGAGAGAAGCACTTCCGAAGTCAACGTGATCACGCAGATTGATCCGCATTTGCGCGGAAACGTGTAGCCGATCATCCGAGGGCGCGTGGGTCGGACGACCCGGGTGGTCGAGGATGGGCGGGTGACCGCGCAGCTGAGCCGACGCCTCGCCGAGCTGTTCACCTGGGTGGACCCGGGACCGCACAGCAGTCACCTGGTGAGCGACACCTCCGGCTGGTGGCGTGATCCGGAGATCCTGGCCGGAATAGGACCCGCCCTGGTCGCACCGTTCCGCGCCGCGCAGCCCACCGTGGTGGTCGCCCCAGCCGTCACCGGACTGCTGCTCGGCCCGCTGGCCGCCGCCGCCCTGGGCACCGGTTTCGTGGTCGCGCACAAACCCGCCGACCGGCGGCTACCGGGGTCGGTGACCTGGGCCGACAGCCCACCCGACTACCGGGGGCGGCGGGTCCGGCTCGGCATCCTCGACCGGCACCTCGGCGCCGGTGACCGGGTGCTGGTGGTCGACGACTGGGTGGCGAGCGGTGCACAGTTACGGGCGGTCCGGGACATCTGTGCGGTACGCGACGCACAGTGGGTGGGGTCCGCCGCCCTCGTCGCCGACTGCCCGACCGATGCGGTACGGGAGCTCCGGCTGCACGCCCTGCTCCGGGCCACCGACCTGCACCCTTGACCTCAACCCTGATCCAGGTTCGACGATCCATTCATGGCTACCGGAACCCTGGACGAGGCGTACCACCGGCCGACGTACACGCCCGCACCGGCGACGACCAGGTGATCGTGGCGATCCACCACGCCGCCCAGCTCATCGGACCCACCCCGGCCGCGTACCGTACCGGTCATGTGGCCCCGGATCGACGGACTACGCACGCTGGCCCTCGGCACGCCGGGCGGGCTACGCGACCGGCTCAACACGCTGGTGCTGACCGGCGCCAAGACCGCCACCGCCGGCCTGCTCACCGAGTACGCCCACGAGGGCGAGGAACTGGAGCACGTCGGCGAACGACTCGTCCTGGTCGACGACGCCGACGCCCCGATCGGGGTCGTCGAGATCACCGACGTTCAGGTGCGACCCTTCGCGACCGTGCCGTGGGAGTTCGCCCGGGCCGAGGGGGAGGGTGACAAATCCCTCGACGCGTGGCGCGCCGGCCACCTGGCCTACTGGGCCCGGCAGGGCGAGACGGTCATCGACACCACCGGGATCGTCTGCCTCCGGTTCCGGCTGGTTCCGGCTGACGAGAAACAGCACAACCGGACCGGCTGACCCGACCGGCTGACCGGACCAGATGACCGGACCAGCTGACCGGCCCGGCGCAAGCTGACCAGGGGTGTCCGCCGGTCACCCCCGGGATTCCGCCCCTTATCGAGCGCTCATCCGCGCTCGGGGTCGAGGCGCCGCAGCTCGGGCAGCAGCCCGGTCGCCACCTCCGTCAGCACCGCCTCGTCACCGGCGTACCAGCTGGACGCGCGCGGCCAGTGCGTCATCACGTCGGTGAAGCCGAGCCGGGCGGCCCGGGCCACCGCGTCGGCGAAGAACGTCGCGCTGGTCAGCGAGAAGACCGGGGCGGAGTCGAGTGAGAGATAGCGGTCCAGGGTGGCCGGGTCCCGCCCGACAGCGGCCAGGATCTTGTCCATCCGCTCCGTCAGATCCGCCACCGAGTCCCACCAGGTCTCCAGATCGTCCCCACCCGCTCCGGTGGTCACCCAGCCCTGCCCGAAGCGGGCCGCGAGCCGCATCGAGCGCGGCCCGTTGGCCGCCACCACGAAGGGCACCCTGGGGGTCTGCACGCAGCCCGGGTTACGTCGCGCGTCCACGGCGGCGAACCAGTCGCCCCGCCAGTCGACACCGTCCTCCCGCAGCACCAGGTCGAGCAGTTCGACGAACTCGGCGAACCGGTCGACCCGCTGCTTCGGCGGCAGGGTCTCCCCACCGAGTACGGCGGAGTCGAAGCCGATCCCGCCGGCACCGACGCCGAGCAGCACCCGGCCGCCGGACACGTCGTCGAGGGCGGTGACCTGCCGGGCAAAATGCACCGGATGACGGAAGTTGGGCGAGGCGACCAGGGTGCCGAGCCGGATCCGTGAGGTCACCATCGCGGCGGCGGTCAGCGTCGGCACCGAGTCGAACCACGGCCCGTCGACCAGGTCCCGCCAACCCAGGTGGTCGTACGTCCAGGCGTGGTCGAACCCCCACTGCTCGGCCTGCCGCCACCGGTGCTCCGACTCCGACCAGCGCCGGTCGGGGAGAATCACGATGCCAATGCGCATGATCTGGAGCCTACGGTCCGGCCGAGCCCTCGGGAATCGGGTTCACCGGACGGTACGGCAGCCGACCGGACACCCGGTTAACCAGGAGAAACTCTCTGCGGACCGACCGTGGGGGCGCGATCCGGGGCAGCATAAGGGATCCGGGCCCACATTACGGGTCGGATGAGCCTCCGGAACTGCCGTAGGTTCTAGCGTTGCGACCGCGTTCGAGCGGTCGCAGCGGCGATGAAAGGCGCGATACGTGTCCGACACGAACCTCTCCGGGATCCACCACGTCACCCTCAACGTCCGTGACCTCGGCAGATCGGTGCAGTGGTACAGCGACGTCCTGGACTTCTCGGTGGTGTTCGAACTGAACACCGACGGTTTCGAACGGCGCATCATGCGGCACCCGAGCGGAGTCCTCATCGGGCTGACGAAGCACCGGCACGCGGATGCGGACGCGGAGTTCAGCGAGCGCCGGACCGGTCTCGACCATGTGGCGTTCGCCGTGGACACCATGGCGGAACTGGAAGCCTGGGTCGCCCGGCTGACCGGGGCCGGCGTGACGCACTCCGGGATCAAGGTCACACCGGTCGGCTTCACGCTGATCGCCTTCCGGGACCCCGACGACATCCAGCTTGAGCTGTACCTCGCACAGGCTCCCCGGCCCGCGCAGTGACGACCGCCGTCGGGCTGCGGTTGTGACCGCAGCCCGGCGGTGCACGGCGGGGGCAGGTCAACGGGTGTAGCGGTAGGCGCCGAGGAACCGGAGCAGACCACCCCGGCCGGCGAGCGCCGTCGCATCGAGGTCGTAGATCAGATAGAGCGCGTTGACCTCCGGGTACCCGGCCAGATCGGCCCTGGCCGCCGCCGCGAAGCTCGGGCCGTAGCTGTGTTCGACGAGAGAGACCGCCGGGTCGGTGGAAACACTGCCCTCCGCCAGATCCTCGTCGTACCAGCCGAGCCCGGTCTCGGTACCGAACCGGCTGGTCGGTTCACCGGCCGCCGGGTAGCGGATCTCCACATGGTCGAACAACTGATCCTCGTCCCCGACGGTCCCGACCCAGATGGACACCGTCCCTGGCACCTCCGTGGCCTGCCGGACGGGCCGGGCGCCCTCGGGCTCTGCGACCATGGCCAGCAGAAAACCGCCGAAGCTGTCAGCGTGGACCTCGGTGGTGCCGGAGACAAGATCATGGCGGAGGACGGCGACCTCACCCTCCGTCGTCGGCCGGTCCAACGCCAGGACGTACCGTTCATCGCCGTCCGGAACGAATACGGTGAGTTCCGTACCCGACCACGCCGGATCGAGCCGGGGACGGTACCGGATGTCCGTGTCGGCGTCCCGGGCGAACTCGGGTGGCGCCAGGCACAGCACCGGTTCACCCGCGATCCAGGTGTCGTTGAGTTCCGCCAGCCAGCGGCGGTACGACATCGGGAAGCGGATGCCGAGTTCCGTCTCGGCGGCAACGATCCACTCCTCCGGCGCACCGGAGCCCGGATGGACTGTCACGGCGGGCGATGAACGCAGCACCTCGATCAGGTCGTCACGCACACCATGATTGTCGGCCGGACCGGCCCGGCCCCTGCCAACAGCTCGCTGAGTCACGGCGGCTACTTCTCCCGGGGCGTGGGCCGGAGGCGACCTTCCTGCGGGTCGAAGCAGACGAGTCCGTGTTCCTCTGCCAGGCGCGCGGCACCGGCTGACACCTCTACGCACCGGCTGTAGACCATCGGGAAGTAGATGAACGGCCCCGATGCCTCGTTGATGAGCGGCCCCGTCGACCAAGGGCTCAGCTCCTCGTCGTCGTCCTCGGTGAGGTCGATCCACCGATCGAGGAGGGCACCGACATAGGCACGGATGCGCGGCGTCGGCGGTGTCGGATATCCCTCGTCGACGTACGCGCGGTAGAGCCGCTCGTACACCGCGCCCGCCTCGGCATCGCTCGCCGGTCGATCGCCTTCCCACACCGCCAGGTCGTAACTCATGGGCATAGCCTGCCGTGGAGGTCCGACGCCTCTCGACGGCGCCCCAAAGATGCGCTGGCGAGCCGGCAGGGCCGCCGGGCTCGTCCGGCCCTATTCGTCCGCGAAAGGCTTGTCGTGCCAGCGGAAGCCTGCCTCATCGCCCTCGATACCGAGCATGAACTCGGGGACCGGGCGGCCCGCTGGATCGGTCATCGTGACGGCCGCGCGGATCGCGTCGTAGGCCTGTTCCACTGCCTCGTCGTCCTCCGCGTCAACCGCCTCGGTCCAGGCCACAAAAAGCGGACGCAGCGGCTCGAACGCCGGCTGCGGATGAAAGCGGCCGTAGGTCCAGGGGGAAGTCATTGCTCTGCTCGTCGATCTCACCGACCAGCTCGCCCCGGTGGTACAGCCGCCACACCACGCCCACGTCCACGCAGGGCAGTGTAAAGGCGACCCCCCTGAACCCGGTCGCGCTGCTACCGGAACTCGTGCACGACCTCGATCAGCCCGACGATGTGCGCGTTGAACTCGTCCAATTCCTCAGCCGGTACCCACAACTCCAGGATCGTCCTACCGCCGACCTGCTGGACCGGGTACCGGCTCAGGAACTCCGACTCGACCCGGAAACGGGTCACGTAACCAACGCCGGAACTCGGTACGTTCCAGTCCCGGGCAATCATGATCGCGTAATCCTCGTTCAGGACCGGGTAGAAGATCGGCTGATCCGGCAGGCGCGGCGGCCACTTCCGCCACCCTGACTCACGGACAAGATCCAGCTCTGCCGGCCCGGTCGGGCGCCACAGCACCGTCGTACCGTCATTACTGCTCATGTCGCCTCGCTGCTCGGAGTGATGTTGAGCCGCGACAGTACCGGCGGGCCGACGACCCGCACCACCACTTTCACCTGGCCACCCAATGGCACCCGGGTTGGCCGATGACCGCACCGCCGTTTGCCCGGCCTCGTCACGCCCGCGCCTTCTGGGTACGGGCCCAGGTCAGCAAGGGTCCCGGCTAACCTCGGCTACCCCTGGTGTCCTGGTCCGATGGCACGCTAATGACACAACCCTCCTACCCCGCCTCGGCCGAACCTCACAATCCAGCACCAAAAATGCCAGTTAATGCGCCGAGCATCCTCGATGGATCAGGAATCTAATCAAGTGTCCAGCCCTTCAAATGCAGCCCGAATGGCGTCATAACAAAAACGGCGCCCACTAGAGTCAAAAGGGTGGTGACCATAAGCCATCGCCACCGACCAGCAGCCAAATTATCACGTTGCCTGAACAGCAACATTGCTCCGATTAAACCTGCTGCAGCGAAAATCGGCCAACCCAGCATCGCAACAACATAGCCGGGCAATCCAAGCAGCCAGCCCGGCACGATCCACAACCACGTAGATGGATACGGCCGAGGGTTCCAGGCGTAGGGAACGATGGAAGCAGCTGCATACGAGGCCAGCAGATACGCCTGTATGCCCACAATCCAGCCGACAGCTTTCCGCGATCCAGACCTTTGATCATCCGCTAACGACGGCTTTTTAGTGTGATCCACCTGCACCAGAGGTCATCCATCCTTGAGATATTCCGGCGACCGGCAACGATAATTGGCCCGAAAGCGACGACGCCAAAGTGTACTACGAGCACCACTGGACGGATTGTCCCGCCGAGAAGCATGCTCTGCTTTTCTGAAAGCACATCCGGGTCAATACTCCAACGTCAGTCGGTTCGGCGTCGGGCGTGGCGCAGGCGTGAAGACGGCCACCGCGTGACGTGGCGCTAAGTGGCCGGGGGTTCTGTCCAGGCCACGGACGCCATTTCGATCGACTGGTACGCCACGGCACGGTCAACGATCTCAGCTGACCGCCTGGGCGTCGTTGGTGTAGTCGCCGTTGAGAATCCTGTCGACGAGCGTGATCGCGTCGTCCCGGGTCAGCTTCTGGGGCAACTCGCTCACGGGGCGAGGCTAACGACATCTGTCGCACTCGGATTGCCCCCGCTCGGTTCGACTTCACAGAATGCGCGACATGATCGGTCGGCATCGACGTACGACGGGCTCCCGAGTCTCCGCAGCGCTACGCGACATCTGTCGGCGTTTCGTGGTCAAGCCATCGCCCCCTGAACAGCGGACGATGGTCGGCTTTGCGTTGTCGCGTCCGCGCCACCTGGAGCCACTCAACGCTCTGCGGCACCCAATCGCCGGTCAAAGCAACGGCTGGTTCGTGTGGCGCGGCCCGGCGATCCCACGAGACGACGACAAGTTCTTCGCCCCGTTACATGTTGAGCACTTGGACGAGCACGCCCCGGAGCTTGGGCCGTATCTCGATCTTCCGCCAGGTTGGGGCGTGGTGCTGGCGCCCGGCTACGAGGACGTCTGGTACGACGAAAACTCCTCGACGTCTGACCGCAGCGCGCCGGACCGCCCGGCCAGCGGTGGGGCCAATGGCACGTCACACGATCGCTGGCGCTGGAACACCCAAGGCCCTGGTGGGGACTGACGTCCTGACCAGGGCCTTCGTGGTGGAGCGGGTGACGGGAATCGAACCCGCACTGTCAGCTTGGGAATCTTCGATCCGTAGGTGCTCGGAGGACCGCCGACCTGGTCAGCGATGGTCCCGACTGGCCTCGGTTGACCTTGGTTGACCTGGCCCAATGGCACGCTAATGGCACGCCGGGTTGCCCTTCTCGGCCGCCGGTTCGGCACGCTGCCGATCCAGCCTTGCCATGGCCGGACATTCTGTCTACAAGATCGCCTGACAGAACGGCCCGGCGGGGCGAAGAATCCCGGGTCCACCTGGCACTGTAAACAGCCGCAGCCACTCGACGCAGGGGAGACCAATGATCCCGCAGCACTATCCGCTCTGGCTCGCGCAGGATCTCGGCGATGACCAGGAGCCAATTGTCGGCATGGTGATCGGCTGGCAAATGCCACAGCCCGACGTCAACCCGCCGGCAGTCCAGGACCTCGACCCGGTGTTCGTCGACGAGGGCAACGAAACCGGCGGCAGCTCAGTGTTCGTGGCTGTCAAACCCTACTTCGTCGCTGCAACCCGGGATGAGGCCGTGAAGGCGCTGGAGGCGCACGTCAAGCCACGCCGCGAGGCTCGGGCCAAGGAGGCCACGCGGGAGCAGGCGAAGCGTCGGCGGGAGGCCGAGGCCACGCATGCACGCCAGAGCGCCGAGGAGGGGGTGCTGATGCCCGCCCAGGCCGTCATCGTCGACCGGCTGCGTCCGCTGATCCCGAAGCTCGCCGAGGTCGCCGGCGAGGCCGAGTGGAAGTTGGTTAAGCCGCGGCACATCGAGGTCACGGTGAAGCGGAAGACCCCCGTCATGGAGGCCCTGTCCGACTGGGATCAGGACCTGATTAAGTCGGCCACTGCGGTGCTCGGCGAGGAATGGGCGGTTACGGTGCGCAAGCCCGGCTTCCTACGTGGCCTGCGTTAATGCGCGCCGGACAGGACGCCCCACTGGTCCAGCCGCCGCACCCTGCCCGCGTCCACCGCGACCGCCTAGGCGGCGCTGGGGCGGACAGGTCCGGCGCGGTGTAGGTGAGCCGGTAAGGCCGAGGGCAAGCCGGCGTAGCCGGCGCGGCAGCCGATCGCCAAGAGCTCGACGGCGGCCAGCCACCCTGGCGATCGTCACGGCTTGGCCACCGTCGTCGTCCGGGTTCCGCATGATGCGGGCGCGGCACCCCGTCGGCTGTCGGCGGCTTCCCGCCCCGGCGTCGCAGACAGCCGGGGCGGCCTGCCGCCGGACGGGACCACCGCGCCCGCACCGCGCGCAGCGCGGTGCCTTGATCCATAACAGAGCAATTCGGCAGCACAAGACATCAGGTGCAACTGTCCGCTGTGGCGCTCAGCCTCGATCCACCGATGAATGTCGGGTCGGCGGGACCCCGGAGATAGAAAGTGCCCTCTGAG
>NZ_JBAKHU010000024.1:0-93912 GCF_036906895.1 Micromonospora sp. CPCC 206060 | reverse complement strand
CCGCAACACCGCGTTTTCCCGCCGCAACACCGCGTTTTCCCGCCGCAACCCGGCGTTTTCCCGCCGCAACCCGGCGTTGTCCCGCTCCAACTCAAGAACCCGGGCCTCCAACCGGGCAAGCCGCTCAAGCAGCTCCACGATGGACGGCGTTCCGGACACCCAACCATGATCCAACCCGAACGACCCAGGTCAAGCCGACCCGCCGACGAGCACCTGACCAGTCACCTGCCTCCAGCGCCCTGGCCCCCGGGTCCGATCCAGGTGGCATCGACTTTTCAACGCTGGAGTTGCGGTATCTCAAAGAGGGCAGTGGGGGGCAGTTGCAGTACGCGTTCAACGCCTCGTCAACCAGCGGCTTGAATCCCGACGTCGCTGACGGGCAGGTCGCGGCGGTACAGGCCTCGGACGCATTCTTCGTCTGGCTGAGCATGCCCGAGTCCACATTCTGGGTGAACCTCAACCCGAACGAGCCGAACCGCATCATCGACGACATGCTCGGCACTACCGATGTCGGGCGCATCCTCCTCGAGGCGGACTTCAGGATGAAAAGGGTCGTCGGGCGGCTGATCCATCCGGACACAGAGCTAGGTAGAAAATTCTGGGGAGCGATGAGTGACTCCGGTGGTTGCATCGACATGCGGCAGTGGATTGTGCCTGCGCCGGCGTCTGTCTATGAGCAGGATGGCGGACTGTACATTGTCGATGCCCCGCTTCAGGTCAAGATGGAGACGGAGTACCTCAAGCAGCAGGGTAAGCCGACATCCTGCATCACGCCAGACAAGGGCATGGAGAACCGGTTCCGCACGCTGGTGCTACCGAAGCTGGAAGAGACGATCAACCATGGGCCCGAGTTTGTGGAGCTACGTCGGGTCTACCTGAGCCGGGTCGCTGCGGGCTGGTACCGCGAGCGCCACAGCCAGGGCGGCACCCTGTCAAGCATGATCGACAGTGGTGACGTCACGGTGTGGCCGGCGCTGAAGAACTGGTCGCCCCGTCAGGTGTTCGACCAGTATGTGGAGGCCTACCAGAAGAAAGAGTTCAACATCACCAGGCAGGTCCCCCGGGGCAACATGATCTACGAGGCGACCTACACCTACGGTGGCGTGGACTTCAGCAAAGTGGAGCTGAACAAAGCCCCGCAGGCCCTGTTTCAGCAGAACCACGCAAACCTGCCCGCCACGGTACAGCGGTCGATCCAACAGCCGGCACCGGACGAGCACGGCAAGGTCTGGCTTGGCGCGGTCAGCCATCCAGTACCACTACCCGACTTCAACAAGCCGGACTCACCAACATCGAACCCGTTCTTCTACATGCTCATCGCCCTGCCGGTCATCTCTTGGCTGGCGATCGGGGCCTGGCTGTTGTATCGACGCCATCGACGGATCACATCCCCAGTTATCGAGGCCTGACCGTGACCACAATGAAGGCGGCACCAGCACCAGCGCTGCCACGCGCCGTGTTCGCCGCGAGCTACCTGCTCGCTGGGGTGACGGCGTTGGCACTGGTCAGCGCGATCGGCGGGTTCTATGCCATTCCGGAGTTCAGCTATCTGAAGGGCAAGCAGGCGCATGACAGCGGCGCAGAAGTGCTCGCGGTGTTCGGCCTGTTGGGGTTCACGATCCTCGCGATCGTGTTCGGTGGGCTGTGTCTGCTGCTGGCCCTCCTCAGTGGGAAAGGCAGTGCAGCGGCCCGCGTGCTGACCTGGCTCGTCGGCGGGGTGACGGTTTGTTTCAACGTTGTTCTGCTGGTGGTTGGGGCATTTCAGTCGGTGCCATGGTATGGGGATCTTACTCGGATCCTGGCGGTGGCGATGCTGCTGCTTAGCACCGGGTCGATCACGTTGCTTGCGCTGCCTGCATCACACAGGTACTTCCGGGCCGCCCAGGCCGCCCGACCGCAACGGCGACCCCGGCCGCCATTTCCACCCCCACCGCACTTCCGACCCACTGCACCCGGGTACCCACCACTCGGCTATCAACCGCCGACTTCGCCACTGGGCGCTCACCCACCGCCTCCACCTCCCGGTTACCGGATGCCGGCCGGATTCCAACAGCGGCCCGGGTTTCCGCCGCCTGGCTATGAGCTGCCACCGGGCAACCCTGCAACCCCTGGGCAACCAACCACTCCCCTTTCCGACCATCGACTGGCCGGCCCGCCAACCGACGCGCTACAAATGGGACATCCAGGACCGACGGCACCAGCACCTCCACAGGAAACACAACCAGATGAGTCGCCGGGTGAGACTTCATCGCACACAGGTGCCGGAAAAACGTTGAGTGAGTAGACCGCGTACTGTAATCAAACGACAGATCCGAGGGCCGATCGAGGCTGCGTCCCGGTGAGCCAGCAGGTACCGGCCGGTGTCGAACGCATAGGTGACGCGTCGCGCATCACCGGTCGCTCTAACCGCCGTGGCCTCCTGCGGGCTGTCGATGTCAGCGGTTGCGGGGCGCTACCAGGCCAGATTCGTAGGCGAGGACCACGAGTTGGGCGCGGTCACGGGCATGGAGTTTGGCCATGGCCCGGTTGACGTGGGTCTTCGCGGTCAGTGGGCTGATCACCATGCGGTCGGCGATCTCATCGTTGGACAGGCCCTGCGCGACCAGGACGACGGCCTCGCGTTCGCGGTTGGTCAGCCCTTCCAGAGCCGCGTCGGCACCCATGTGGAGCGGCGCGGTGACGTACCGGTCGATCAGCTTGCGGGTGATCGACGGTGCGAGCAGGGCGTCGCCGCGCGCGGCGACCCGTACGGCGGGCAGGAAATCCTCCGGCTCGATGTCCTTGACGAGGAACCCGGCAGCGCCGGCGCGCAGCGCATTGAAGACGTACTCGTCCAGGCCGTAGTTGGTCAGCATGACGACGTGCACCCGGGCAAGGGTCGGGTCTGCGGCGATGCGCCGGGTCGCCTCGATGCCGTCCATGACCGGCATCTGGATGTCGATGAGCGCGACATCCGGCAGGTGTTCCTTGGCGAGCGCCAGGCCCTCCTTCCCGTCGGCGGCCTCGGCCACCACCTCGATGTCGTCTTCGGCATCGAGGAGCGCGCGGAATCCGCTGCGAAGGAGCGGCTGGTCGTCGACCAGCAGGACGCGGATCATGACGTTCGGTCCACGGGGAGTTCAGCTCGGACGGTGAAGCCGCCCTCGTTGCGTGGTTCCGCACGCAGCCGACCGCCGAGGGCGGTGACTCGTTCGCGCATCCCGAGCAGCCCGACGCCGGCCGGCGCGGCGATGCCCGGCACAGCCTTGCCGTCGTCATCGACTCGGATGGCGAGGACGTCCGGACGGTAGTCGATCAAGACTGACGCCGTAGCGGCGGAAGCGTGACGGGCGATGTTGGTGAGCGACTCCTGAACGATCCGGTAGGCGGTCCGGTCCACGGCGGCCGGCACCTCGTGTCGTTGTCCTTCGATCGTCAACGTCGCGTCCAGGCCGGTCAACCGGGCCCGTTGCACCAGTTCCGGAACATGGGCGAGCCCATGCCGCGGGGTAGTACCGTCGTCACGCAGCGCCTCCAGGGTCGCTCGCAGTTCCCGGGTCGCCTCACGACCGGCCTCCTGGATCGCCAGTAGGGCTTCGGGCACCCGTTCTCCACGCTTGCGGGCCAGGTGGATGGCGACTCCGGCCTGCACTTTGATGACCGAGATCTGGTGGGTGAGCGAATCGTGCAACTCCCGCGCGATGTGTAGCCGCTCCTCGTTGGCGCGGCGCAGCGCGGTCTCCTCCCGGGTGCGCTCGGCTTCGTCCGCGCGCCGCTCGGCCTGCCGCAGCGCTTCACCAGCGGCGCCGGCAGCGACCAGCCAAGCCAACTCGAGGGCGCCCCGGGCCTGTGCGAGCGCATCGCCCACGGACATGTCCTGAGGAGGGGTGAGGGCCGCGAGCGGGAGAGCGGCCAGCATCATCACCGCCGCCACGACCGTGACGAGGCGGTGACCCGCCCGCACGGCGGCGTAGACCGCGAACAGGAACGCGACGGCAGGCACGTCCACACCGACCGCCTGGTAACCCACCGCGCACAACCCGGTGACAGCCAGGACGGGAACCGGAGCCCGACGAGCGGCGGCGAGCGCCAGGCCGCCGGCCACCAACAGCACATAGCCGATCAGGTCGAGGTTCGTGGCGGTGTGCTGTTCGGACAGCCCGGCGACCAACAGCGTCGCTGCCACGCCAACGGCGATCGCCCAATCTCTGACACCGGCCGGAAGGCCGGACCGTCCTGCGTACATCCGCGCACCTTAACCGGATCTCACCGCAGGCGACTCCTCCGCACCGACGAGCGGCCGTGTACTGCACGCGCAGTACCTTCCCGGTTTCTGCGGCGTCTGCAGCAGCCGGATGCACCACCTGCGGCAGCGCGAATTGCCTCTGTCTGCACGACGACCAGCGGTGCGTCCCGCGACATGATCAACGGCATCAACCTCGGAAACGAGACGCACGCAACAGGAGAGGGACATGAACTCATCAGGAGCCCTGAAGCCGGTCCGACTGGTGCTTGCCGCAGCCGCAGCCGCCCTGCTCGGCGGGGTCGGGCTTGCCGCGCCGGCAGCCGCGCACGTCTCGACCCAGCCAGCCGCCGCCAGTGTCTACACCATGAGCGCCGGGCGACTCGGTGCAACCGTGGCCGCCGTGCTGGGGCTGACCGGCGTGATCATCAGCGCGCTGGCTCTGGCCCGCCCCGCCAGTCGTATCGGCACCGGCAACGGGCGTCTCGGCGGCGCCCTCGCTTTGGCGGCGGGGCTGGTCGGCATGGCCCTCGGCGGGGTGGTGGTGGTCACCTCCGACAGTGGTATCGGCACCGGCAACGGACGAGGCGGCGCCTACGTGGCCCTGGTAGTGGGGCTGATCGCCGTGCTCCTCGGTGGGCTGGCTCTCGCCCGCTCCCGCCGCACCGGCTGACCGGCTGACCCGGCCGTGGTGCCCGGCCAGTACCCGTGCTGTGGTTCCTGTCCCTCCTGGGCGTGTGCCGGCGGGCGTAGGGGCCGGATGCGGCCCGCAGCGGATCGCCACAGGCAGCATCCCCGCTGCGACGGCTGAGCCTCAACGGTTTGCGCGTTCGATGCTCCGCCGGACGACACCGCGAATGCCGGGGAGTGTGATCGCCCGGATGGTCAGGTGGCTCATCCACACGTGTAACCCGCTGGGTGGCGCGTACTGCAGCATTCCCCGTCGGGCGAGTGCCTGCCGTTTGGATGCCTCCGGGCGCAGTCCGGCTTCCCACTCGGCCAGTGCCGCAGGAATGTCGTCCTCGTGCCGCTGCAGGGCGGCGCCGAGCTGGTCGGCTCCAGCGAGCGCGAGGGCTGCGCCGTGTCCGGCGAAGAGCGTGACGCACCAGGCTGCGTCGCCCAGCAGCACGACCCGGCCGGTGCTCCACCGCGGCATGACCACCTGGCTGACCGCGTCGAAGTAGGCGCTGGTCGGGTCCTTCGCGAGGTGCCGGATCGCATCGGGCACACCTCCGCCCAGATCCCCGAACGCCGCGCCGAGCGCGTCCACCGGTCCGCGCCCCAGGTCGGCGGCCGGGTCTGCGCATCGATACGTGAAGAAAGCCGATGACCGTTGCGGGCCCAGGTTGACGATTGCCGCTGTGCGTCCCGGGCCGATGAACGTGGTGGCGGACGACTCCGGCACGCCGGCAACCGGGTGGGCCAGGGGAAGGGCAGCCACGAGGTACGGCAGGTCGACTCGGAAGCCGGAGCCGAAGACGGCGGTACGGGTGGCGGAGTGCACTCCATCAGCGCCGACCAGCAGGTCCGCGTACTGCGTGGTGCCGTCGCTCAGCACCACGCGTACCTGGTCGGTGTCCTGATCGATGGACGCAACGGTGGTGCCGAAGCGGATCTCGACGCGGTTGCACACCGCTTCGTAGAGCGTGGACTCCAGGTCGCCGCGAAACACCGTCATGGCCCGTTTGCCGAGGGCAGCCTCGGCGACGGCGGCCGGTACGGTGAACTTGGGTCGTCCGTCGGCACGGACCAGCACGGTGGTGAACGGTCCCAGGTCGTAGGCGGACAGTGCGGGGCGCAAGCCGAGGCGTTCGGCGGCGTCGTAGCCGGGTCCGATCAGGTTCACCAGGTAGCCGCTGCTGCGTCGGGCCGGGGCGCGTTCCACCACGACTGTCTGCCACCCGTCCTGCCCCAGTCGCAGGGCGGTGGCCAGCCCGGCTATGCCCGCGCCCACGATCACTGCACGTTTCATCCAGCACTCCTGTAGCTAGAATGAGCATTTGCTCAAACTAGTATGAACGTCTGCTCATTCCGGCTCAACGCTGGCCGCCATCAGCGCCTAGACTTCGGGCATGCCCCGCGGAGTCGCCATCCTGGAACCCAGGCAGCAGCTTTTCGCTGCCTTTGAGCGCGTGATCACCGCAGACGGGCCGAGCCGGCTCACCAGCCGGGCGGTAACCCGCGAGGCGGGTGTCGCCACCGGGCTGCTCTACGCACACTTCACGAACTTCGACGACTTCCTGGTCGGGTACGCGGTCGACCGGGCCTTCCAGATCTCCGGCGCGGTAGCCGATCTGCCAGAGCGCGCCGGGTTCGGCACGGTCGCCGAAAACCTGTATCAGGCTGTCCTGACGACACCGCTGGGCACGCTGACGGCGTGGACCCGGCTGACAGCCTTCCGCCCGGAGTTGGCGGCAAACGTCGACGCGGTACTGGGCAGCGGAATCGGCGGATTGCACGGAATCGAGCGTGCGATTGCCGGTTACCTGGCCGCCGAACAGAGACTCAGGCGCGTGCCCGCACGCGCCGACACCGGGGCACTGGCCTTGGCGGTAGTCGGCGTGCTGCACCACGTTGCCCTCACCGGCCCGACCGACTCAGCGACGGACAACCGGATCCAGCGGGCAATCAGCGCACTCACCGACGACTTCCCCGCCGCAGCCCCACCCAGAGGAGAGACCCCGTCGCTGGACGAGCGCCACGCCGAACAATGCGCCGAACACCGGTGCCCTCAACCACATGACCGGCAAAGGACCACGTAACGTCGCCCGGGCCCACCAGCACACCGCCGGGCGCGTAAAAAAGACCTCGCAGAAGGAACTCCCGGCGGTGCCTTCGGCGAACCGGACGACCACGGCGGAATTGGCCCGGGTCGGCGGGGAAAACGGTTCGCGATGCGGGTGGAGCGGATGGCAGGGTGCGGCGCATGGCACCCCGGTACCAGATTCGCGCCGACTACGATGCTCACACGATCGTGGTCTACCAGGCGTACGCACCGGCCATCGCCGACGCGGCGCTGCAAGCGGGCCGCTTCGTTGCGCCGTTCTCGTTCCACAGGATGACATGGATCAAGCCCTCGTTCCTGTGGCTGATGCACCGCAGCAACTGGGCCCGCAAACCCGGTCAAGAGCGTGTTCTTGCAGTGCGGATAACCCGGCAGGGCTGGGAAGAAGCGCTGTCCCAGGCCATGCTCACGACCGCCGACCCGGCAGCCGTGGCCCAAGCAGCCGTACATGTCCAGTGGGACCCGGAACGCTCGCCCCGCGGAACGGCGCTGAACCACTACAGCATCCAGGTCGGCATCGGCCGCCGCCTGATCCGCACATTCACCGACGACTGGATCGTCAGCCTCACCGACCTCACCCCCCAGGTCCGCAAGGCCGCGGTACTGCTACAAACCGGCCATGCCGCCAAGGCCCAGCGGCTGTTCCCCGCAGAGCGCGTCTACCCACTGCCACGGACACTGGAAGGCCTCCTTTCCCCGGGTAGATGACGGCCGACTGGTGAGCGCGCCATCTGCGGCCCCAGACACTACGAGCAGCACTCTCGCAACAGGCTTAGTCGACCGCCGTGGAGTGTCAGCGAAGGTTCGCCGCTGTGCGTGGCGACCGTCGGGAGCATCCCGACCGTGCCGGGCTTCGCGATCCCGTACGGCGGATCGAGTACGACCCCCATCCGCAGACCATCGCAGCCGCTCATCCGCATGGACGCCCAGCTATTTCGAGGAGCGCGTCGTTGCCGCAGTGCGGTGCCCCCCTTTTGGCTAGAGGCGAACGAGGTCGTCTCACCACGGCTGAGGCTCATTACCCGGCGCGGGCACCGCTGCGCCGGGTCGCCCCTACGTCGGCCTGACCGAGGCGGATTTCGTAGCGGTCGCCAATGGCCTCATCGAAGATGACGGCGCTGCGTGATCACCTGCACGCCCTTGCCGGCAATCGAGCGTTGGAGCGCGTCACTTGTTCTCACGCCGAGGCGAGGTCGCCAGGATGGCGTTGAGGCCGTGTTCGAACAGATCGTCGTCGCACCAGCGCTCGGCGTCGAGATGGCCCGAAGCGTTGAGAGTCGGGTAGGCAGTGGGGTTGGCCGTGATGCGTCGCCGGGCCTGCGCCTGCGGCTGGGGGGCGGTGGTCCGATGCCAGGTGGCTTCGGTGAGCGCGGTGCCGATCACATAGTTGGCCAGTAGACGGGTGGTCACGGTCAGTTGGAGGCCGGAGAAGCCACCGCGGACGAGCGCTGATTGCAGGTACTCGGTGCGCGCAAGGACGTTGGGCCCGAGCATTGGTCGGCCGATCAGGCTTGGGGCCCAGGAATGCCGGTGCATGACCGCCCGCCAGTTGCGGGTCAGGGTCCGGACGTCGTGGTGCCAGTCGTCGGTGGCCTCTGGAAGTGGCACGTCGCCGAAGATGCGGTCGACGGCCAGGTCGAGGACGTCCTCTTTCGTCTTCACATGCCAGTACAGGGCGGTTGGGGTGACATCGAGTTGCCGGGCGAGGCGACGCATCGTCAGGCCGTCGGTGCCGTAATGGTCGAGCAGGGTCACTGCCGCGTCGACAATGCGTTCCCGGCTCAGTGGGGCCGGACGGGATCTCGTGCCGTCCTCGCGTAGCCACACCGAGCCGGGCTCACCGCTGCTGCGGTCCGTCGGCGTTGTCTGCTGTGGCTGGTCGAACTCGGTTTCTGTCACGCCAAGACTCTAGTACAGCGCACAGGTAATTTAACGGCGTTAAGTTACCTGGATGGCGTTCAGGGAGTCTGCCCTGACGTGATGGAGGTTCGCCTTGTGCCTCTGATGCGGATTCAGCTTGTTAGCGACCGGACCACTGCCCGCCGGGTCTTGGAGTTGCATCATGCGGGCAAGATCCATCGAGAGTCCCGCGACGCCGCTCGGGACGAGGTCTGGCGCCGGGGTCGCACCCCGGCTGGTGAACCGGTCTTCGTCGGCCTCACGAACGGCGCTCCTGTCCGGCTGATCTACGACGTGGAGGTCTACGTGGACACGACCCCTTGAGAGAGAACACACAATCATGGCCACCGGTGTCACACTCATTGCCGCGATCGGCGCCTCCACCAGTGGCGTAGCGGCGCGTGCGCCCGGCCGTGCGGGCCGCCGCCTGCCGAGGCCGGGCCGGTCGTGGTGCGCGCCGTCGCCGGGTTCGTACGTCCTTTCGCCCGCAGGGTCGGCGCCCGCCCAGGGATCGGGCGGGCGCCGGGGCGCGGTGGGTCCGCGTCACGTTCTGCGGCCACCTGGTCTGCCACCCACCGGCCCAACACTCAAGAGTCCCCGCGTTCCGGTGGGTCAGCCGGCCGGGTGGGAGGTCCACGAAGAGCGGATCAGCTCCCGCTCGGTGGCGGCGAGGTGGGTGGTCGCGGCGAGCCAGGCCCAGGCGTACCGGTCCGGGTCGGGATCGGTGAGCCGGCCGAACGCGTCCCGGCCGCGCCGGTCGGACTCGTCGGCGAGGGCCGAGGCCACTGCGGCGGCGGTCGTAAAGCCGGCCCGGCGCAGCGGCCCGGCCAACCAGGCGGCCTCGCTGCGGGCCGCCTCGCCGACGGCACGGCGACCGCCGGAGACGGCCAGCTCCACCAGCCGGCGGACCCGCCACAGCGGGGACTCGGCAACCGCGTCGGCACCGACGGCGAGGACCGGTTCGGTCATCGCAGCCGGGTCGCGCGGCGGTAGGTGGCTGCCCTGGATCTGGTCGTAGCCGAGGTCCGCCCGGCCGTGCCAGTCCGCCGGCAGCCGCAGCGTCGCCGCGGCACCGGGCACCGCACCGACGGCGAGCGGACGCAGCGTACTGGCCCGGTCCGGGTCCAGCCGGCCGACCACCCGGATCCGCAGGCCCGGCCAGGAGGCGAGCCGCCGCAGGTTGGCCACGTGGGCCAGCACCGGGTGGGAGTTGACCGGCGCCAGCCGGATCACCGGCCCATCCGGCACCAGCGCACGATCCGGCCCGGCGCCGGTGGCGGGAGCCAGCTCGCGGGCCAGCACCTGGTCACCGACGGCACCGACGGCACCGACCACCATCAGGTCACCGCCGACCAGCCCGGTCCCGGCCCGGGCCGGATCCTCCGGATCGTCGGCGGCGAACTGGCCGGTCACCACCTCGGCGAGCGGACGGGCGAACAACTCCGCCAGCGGTCCGGTCGACCAATCGGTCCCGGTGAGCGGGATGACCCGGACCCCCTTGCCGGCACCGAGCCGGCCGTCCGGGGAGACGGTGGTACCGGTGGTCCGCAGGCCACCACGGGCCAGCACCGCATGGTTGACCGTGGCCGCGCCCATCTCGGTGACCGCCCGGGCGCAGTCCCGTGCCCGGTCCGGCCCACCCGGTTTCACGTCGCCGAAGGAAAGCCGGCGCCCGTCGGCGGCGACCAGGTGCGTGACCACCCCGGCGTACCCGGTCGCGCTGATCACCGGTTCCCGGCAGACGCCGTACACCTCCAGCGTGCCGTCCGGCTGGTAGGCCCGCCGGAGGGTGCCCACCAGAGCTGGATCGGGATCGCCGGCAGCCAGCCGACCGGCCACGTACAGCAGGTCGTGCAGCACCTCGACCAGTTCGGCCAGCCGGTGGCCGGCCTGTCGGCTCCGGTGGGCGCGCAGGCCACGTACCGTGCGCAGCGCGGCGCTCTCGGCCCGTGGCAGGCCGGCCAGCCGGGCGCTGTGCGCGGCCCGCAGCAGTTCGGCCTGGGGTACCGCGCCAGCGGCCGGGACGCCGGCCGCGAGCACCGCTGAGGCTGCCCGCCACAGCGCGTCGGCGGCGGCCCGTTGCGCCCTGGTCGGTGCGGTGCTGCGACCAGCGGCCGTGCCGTCCGCCCCAGCGGGTCTTCCGGTACGCCCGGCCCTCCCGGTACGCCCGGCGGTTGCGCCGGTGCTGTCCGAGGTGGACGATGCGGCGGCGGTGGTCACCGGGTCGGGGTGGGCGGCGTAGTCGGCGACCGGGCAGGCGACCAGGACCGCGGTCCGGTGCAGGCAGCGGGGCGCCAGCAGACAGCTGCACCGGACCTGGTGCGGGTCGGTGACCGCGCCGGTCGGTCCCGGCGTCAGGGTGACCAGGGCTTCGGGGCCGCAGTCGACCGATACGTTGCCGTCGACCCGGCCGACCGGTACACCGGCCAGCCGCTCGACGGTGGCGTCCAGCCGCTTGTGCAGCCGGGGTGGCAGGGCCGCCACCGCTGCGGCGGTGACTCCCGGTAGCACCGGCGGCAACCGGTCGGTGTCGGCGGCGGTGGGGGTGCGGTCCGTCAACGTGATCCTCCGCGTACGCGGTCGCCCACCCAGCGGGCGAGTTCGAGCGGGCTGAGAGCGGCGACCGGCATCCCGGCCGCGACGAGCTGCTCGGCGACTGGTACCGAGTAGCAGGGCACTCCCCTGTCGTTGAGCGCGGCGCAGCCGAGCAGATGCACGCCGGAGCTGGCCAGCGTGCGGACCTCGCCGAGCAGCCCGGCCAGCGGGTAGCCCTCCTCGAAGTCGCTGACCACGGCGACGATGGTGCGGCTCGGCACGGTCACCAGTGAGCGGGCGTGGGCCAGTCCGGCGGCGATGTGCGTGCCGCCGCCGACGCGCACCTCCAGCAGCAGCGACAGCGGGTCGTCGACCCGGTCGGTCAGGTCGACCACCTCGGTGGAGAAGGCGAGGAAGTGGGTGGACAGGGTGGGCACCCCGGCCAGTACGGCGGCGGTCAACGCCGACCACACCACCGACGCCTCCATCGAGCCCGACACGTCGACCACCAGCACCAGCCGCCAGTCAGCCTCCCTGCGGGTCCGGGTGTAGAAGACCGGGCGTTCCGGTACCACCACCGTCCGGCCGTCGCCGAGCCGCTGGGTGTGCGCCAGGTTCGCCCGCAGCGTACGGGCGAGGTTGATCCGCCCGCCGGGTCGGCGGGACGGACGCGGGTTGGTCAGCCCGGTCAACGCCGGACGCACGCGGGTGGCCAACTGCTCGGTCAGCTCCTCGACCAGCCGCCGGACCAGGGGCCGCAGCTTGGCCAGTTGCCCCTCGGGCAGGCCACCGGCCAGCGACAGCACCGAGGTCAGCAGCTCCATCGAGGGGCGTACCGCAGCCGGGTCGAGCTCGGCGAGTACGTCGGTACGGCCGCTCTCGGCGGCCCGGGCGATGACCTCCTCGCGTACTGCGGTACCGAACAGCGCCTCGAGTTCGTCGGCCCATTCGCGCGCGGTCGGGAAGGAGGCTTCCTGGCCGCCGCCGGCCGCCTGACCAAGGTCGGTGGCGCCCTCGCCCTGACCCGCGCCGTACAGCTCGTCCAGGGCGCGGGCGTAGCGGCGGGCGTCAGCCGGCAACCGGTCGGGTTGGCGGCCGAGCAGCAGCCGCCACCGGTCCGTGGGGGTGAGCCGGCCGGTTGGCGTGTCCGGCCCGGGTCCGGTGTCGGTGGGGGCGTCGGCGACACCGGTCGGCGTGCCCGGGATCGGGATGTTGCGGGCGACCAGGGTGGCGCGGCCGGCGGCGTCGGCGGCGGCCCAGCGGGCGAGCAGCTCGGGCGGGGCGGCCAGGGCCAGATCGAGCCGGTCGCCCAGCCGTTCGGCGACGGTGTGCAGCAGCCGGTCCCGGGCCGCCGGGGTGAGCACGTCGAACCCGCCACGTAGCGCCGGCAACCGGTCCAGGAACTCGGTGTCGGTGAGCCGCTCGATCCGCTCCAGCAGCGAATCCAGGGCGGCCGGGGCGGACTGCAGCAGCGGGTGCGCCGCGGTGAGCAGACCACCGAGCAGCCGGTGCAGGTGCCGACGGGTGTCCGGTCCGGTCGCCGCGTCGATCCAGCCGGCCACCCGGGTGCCCAGGGTCTCCAGATCGGTCAGGTCGAGCAGGACCCGGGCGGCCAGGGCGGCGCCCTGGATCAGCGGCGAACCGGCTCGGGCCAGATGGTCGAGGGCCTCATCCAGACGCAGGCCGATCCGGTCGGCTCCGGCCCGGAGTGCGAGGTCGACCAGCGCGGCGGCGTCGGCGGTGGCGTCGCTGCCGGCCAGGCCGGGCAGGCCGCGGACCGCCGCGTCGATCAGGCCGACGGTCAGCTCGGCCGCCCGGGCCCGGCTGTCGGCGGTGGTGCCGGGCAGGTGTCCCCGACGCAGCGCCTCCAGCAGGTCCAGTGCGGCCAGCAACTCGGGCAGAGTACCGGTGCCCGGTAGCACGGTGGCGGCCAGGTCGAGCCGGTCGGTGACCAGGTCGGGCAGGTCGCACCGGGCGGCGTCGCGGAGCCCGGTGAGCAGCTGCGCGGCGGTGGGGCCGCCGTCGGCGATCTCCCGGCGGAACCGCTCCCGCAGGGTACCGGCTGCGGCCAGCGCCGCGGTCACCCCGCGTACGCCGACCAGGTCCAGCCGGGCTGCCACGGACGGCGTCCAGGCCAGTTGCCAGCGGGTGGTCAGGGCGGCACCGTCGCCGGTGCCGGACACCGCGATCGGCTCGCCGTAGCCGACGCCGCAGATCTGGAGGCGTTGCAGCAGAGTCTCCCGCCGCCCGTCCAGTTCGGTGCGCAGCGGGTCCAGCCGAACCTCGCGTGATTTCGGGCTGTCCGGGTTGGGCAGCCGCAGCGTGGTGAGTTCCGCCTCGACTGCGGGGCCGAGCCCGGAGCGCGGCGTTCCGGGGGCGATCCGGCCCCGCTCGGCGCCGACCAGCACGGTCTCCAGCGCCCTGGCCAGTGCGCGGCCACGGCCGAGCAGTTCACCCTGGCCGAGCACGGTGGTCACCGCCTCCAGCACCTCACCCCGTCCGGGCGCGGGCAGGTCCCGCAGCCGGGCCAGGTCGTCGGCGAGCCGTACCGTCTCGGCGGCCTCGCCGGTACCGGCGGTGTGACCGGCCGCGCGAAGTTCCCGGCACAGGTCGGTGACCGCCCGGGCGGTGGCGGCGCGGATCCGTTCCGGGTCGCCGGCGGCAGCGAAGACGGACTGCTGCCAGCGTGGGTCACGGATCCCGGCCGGGTAGCCGGACCGGGAGTCGAGCAGGTCGAACGCGTAGGGCACCAGTGAGGTGACCGTCGTGCCGCCGCCGGCCGGGCCGGGTGTCGGATGGTTACTGCTGTCCGCAGTGGACGCCGGGGCGGCGCCACCGGCCGTGCGGGCCGTCCGGGCCGGGCCGTCGTGGACGTCGGCGTCGGTCGACGGGGTGACGAGCAGGGCCGGGGCGTGAAAGGCGCCGATGACGGCGGCGACCCGCCGGCCGTCCGCGCCGGCCTCGGCCAGCACCCGGCGCATGTGCCGCTCGCGGGCCAGGTCCCGGGCCGGTACGCCGTCGCCGTTGACGCTGTCGGTACGCATCGCCCAGCCGACGCCGAGGGCGGCCCGGCGGACCGCCTCGGGCGGGCAGCCCGGGGCACGCACCTCGACCACCCGGTCCCACAGGTCGTCGCCATCCCGGCCGGTGCCGCTGGCGCTGAGCGCCGCAGCGTAGCCGGAGCGGCGCAGGCCAGGCACCGGTTCACCGGCGCCCGGGTCGGGATCGCGACCGGCGGTCGGCTCGGAACCGGCAGTCGGGTCCGGGCCGGTGGCCGGGTCGGTGGTGTCGGCGGTCCAGCCGGCGTCGGCCAGCGGCAGGTCGCAGCAGAGCACCTCGACACCGCGCTGGCGGGCCCAGCGGATCGCGGCCAGTTCCGGGGAGAAGTCGGCGAACGGGTAGAAGCCCATCGGCCCGTCCGCGCCGTGGCTGCCGACCACGGCCAGCGGGGCCCGGGCGGCCGGGTCGGACAGGTACGGCAGCCAGCGCTGGAAGTCGGCCGGCAGCTCGATACAGACCACCTCGGCCCCGGCGGCGTCCAGCAGTGCCGGGACCACCGCCGCCAGGGCCGGGCTGTGATGCCGCACCCCGATCAGGTACGGCCGGACCGAACCGGCGAGCGCGTCGACCACGGCTCGCGGATCGACCGTGGTCGGATCGACCGTCGACGGCCCGGCCGCCACCGGCTCGGCCGTTGACGGGCCGGCGGTCGGCGGGGCCGCGCCGGTGAACTTGCTGGAGAGGGTCGTCAACGCAGGTTCTCCCGCAGGTCCCAGAGCCGACGCCACATCGCCGAGCCGTCCTCGGCCCGGCGACGGACCGGGCCGTCCCAGTAGCCGAGCAGCCGGGCGTGGTCGTTCTGGTCGTCCTTGCGGACCACGCCGAGCAGGTGTCCGGGCACCAGGTCGAGCGCGTCCCCGCCGGGCAGGTACGCGGCGGCCAAACCGAGCGACGCCGCCACCTGCACCGCCTCCGCAGTGGACATCACCGTGCCGGGCCGTTCCACGTCCCAGCCCTCGCCCGACCGGCCGTTCCGCAGGTCGCGGAATACGGTGACCAGGGCGTCCAGCACCGCGTCATCCACGGTGTACGCCGCGCCGGCGCGCTGCACGGCGGCGGTGGCCTGCCGGCGGACCAGGTCGGTCTCGATGACCGCGTCCGAGATCGGATGGATGGTCTCGAAGTTGAACCGGCGCTTGAGGGCCGAGGACATCTCCGACACGCCCCGGTCCCGCAGGTTGGCGGTGGCGATCACGGTGAACCCGGGCATTGCGCGGATCAGGCCGTTCTCGGTGCCGGCCAGCTCCGGCACGTTCATCCGCCGGTCGGACAGGATGGACACCAGCGCGTCCTGCACCTCGGGCAGACAGCGGGTGACCTCCTCGATCCGGACCACCCGGCCGGTACGCATCGCGGTCAGCACCGGCGAGTCGACCAGCGCCTGCGGGGTGGGGCCCTGGGCGAGCAGCAGGGCGTAGTTCCAGCCGTACCGGAAGGCGTCCTCGGTGGTGCCGGCGGTGCCCTGCACGGTCAGCGCGCTGGTGCCGCAGACCGCGGCGGCCAGCAACTCCGACAGCATCGACTTGGCGGTACCGGGCTCGCCGACCAGCAGCAGGCCCCGCTCGCCGGCGAGGGTGACCACACACCGTTCGACCAGGCTCCGCTCACCGACGAACTTCGGCGGGATGGTCATGCTGGCCGGCAGTTCGGTGCCGTCCGGACCGGTACGCCGGTCGGTGGGCAGCTTCAACGCCTCGCCGTCGCTGCCCCGGATGAAGGTGACCACGGCGCGCGGGGTCAGCGCCCAGCCCGGCGGCCGGGCCCCGTCGTCGTAGGCGGCGAGGAAGGCCAGCTCGTCGGCGTACCGCTGTTCGGCGGAGAGGACCTGGGCGGTCTCCGGTGCTGCGGTGGGGCGGACGTGTTCCGTCACGGTCACGGGTGTTCCTCGTTCTCTCACTGGTTGGTAGGGGTGTGCGGGTGGTGCCGCGGCGGGTCGGGTCGGTCGTCGCGGCACCACCGCCGGCCGGGGTCAGGGTCAGCGGCGGGCGCCGCGGGTGGGCAGGTTGTCGAACCGGGGCCGGTCACCGTCGCGGAGGCGTTGCCAGGCCCGCCGGTAGAGCCCAGCGACCGGTTCGAACGGCACGGTCACGCCGAGCCCGGCCGTACCGTCGGGCGCGAGGTCGAACAGGGCGACCTTCCAGCCCTCGATCGGCGCCTGCCCGCTGCCGCGCTCCAGCCACGGGCCGGGCAGGAACAGCGACCGGCCGGCCCGGGACCGGCTGGCCTCGATGACCAGGTCGGTGCCGGCCAGTTCGGCGCGGGCCGCCTTCAGCCGGGCCGGCTTCCAGCCGGTCCATTTCGCCGTGTTGCGGTCGGTCGGGTCCGGCATGGCCAGCAGCATCAGATACACCGCCGCCGCGTCGGCGCCCAGGCGGTGTTCCCCGGCCACCTCGGCGACCAGGTCGGGCACCGACCGGGTCGGATCCTGCGGCCACCAGGTCCCGTCCGCGGCCTGGGCGCCGCCGGCCGGCTCCGTCGGGTCGCCGAGCAGCGCCGCGAACCGTGGGTCGCGGACCAGGCGCAGCGCCACCTCCATCGGGTACGGCTTGGCCGCGTCACCCCGCAGCGCCGGCAGGTACGGATCCGTCCCGTCGGCGTCGAGCAGGTCCGGTCGCAGCGCGGGCGACGGTTGGCCGTCGTGAGTGGCCAGGACGATGGCGCCGTACCGTTCCCAGCCCGGGCCGGTTTCCGACGGGCTGCCCGCCACCTGGCGGAACGCGGGCAGGGAGACGTACTGGTTGAGGTCGAGCAGCAGGTCGGGGTTGGCCAGCCGGTCCCGGATCACGGCCAGCGCGGCCGGCAGCGCGGCCCGGCACGGATCGCCGGCTGGCGTGTGGTGGGCGACCCAGGCGGCCAGGGCGACCGTGGAGCGCAGCACCTCACCGGTGAAGCCCACGGCCCGGCCGTCGACCTGCTGGGCCCGGTCGCCCCTGATCTGGAAGGCCAGGTCGGTGGTCAGC
Organism: Micromonospora sp. CPCC 206060; assembly: GCF_036906895.1. Classification (NCBI taxonomy): domain Bacteria; kingdom Bacillati; phylum Actinomycetota; class Actinomycetes; order Micromonosporales; family Micromonosporaceae; genus Micromonospora; species Micromonospora sp. CPCC 206060. The sequence continues at coordinate 76,451 of NZ_JBAKHU010000024.1, read as the reverse complement.
TCGGTCGAACGGGCGGGGTCGAGCAGCGCCGGCAACGCCTTCGCGGGGCCCCAGCCGGTGCGGACCGCCCGCACCGCTTCGGCGAGCAACTGTTCGGGCACCACCACCCGGCGTCCAAGGGCCGCGTTCCAGACCGCCGCGGCGGCGGCCACGTCCGGACCGTCGGTCCACAGCCGGGCCGGGTCGTCCGGCAGCAGCGCCGAGACCACGGCCCGCCGGACCTTCGGGTTGGCCTCCTTCAGCACCCCGAAGGCCAGCTTGACCTCGCCGACCTGCTTGACCCCGAGCGCCTTGCGCAGCTCGGTGGGCACGGTGTGCGCCGAGTCCGCGTACGGCAGGCCGGCCAGTACCAGCTTCGCGGCGGTGGGGGTGACGCCGGTCAGGTCGGCGAACTGCTCGGCCGCTTCCGGCCGCCAGGGCAGTGCGCCACGGGCGGCCCACTCGGTGCGGAAACCGGCCAGCCAACCGGTCGGCCGTTCGTCGCCGACCGGCACCGAGGAGTGCACGGTGTACGGCTCGGGCACGGTGAACACGCCGGCCGGGTCGTGGTACAGCGCGTCGAAGAAGTAGCCGGTGGCCGTGCCGCTGGAGTTGAGGACGGCGAGGAACGCCCCGTCGGGCAACGGCAGGATGCCCGGCCTGGGGTACCGGCGGGTGCCGTCGGGGTTCTTCAGGTCGTCGTCGAGCAGGTGCAGCCTGAACCGGCGCCACCGGGCCGGTTCGGCCGCCGTGTTCAGGTCGAGTCGGTCCAGCTCGGTGAGCAGGGCGCGCAGCGTATCGCGGTGTTCGTCCGGGGTGACCGCTACGACGGCCCGGTAGGCGACGGCCGCGACACCGCCGAGCACGGACCACCAGTCCAGAGCGTTCGGCAGCGACGGTCCGTCGAGGTGCAGGCGCACGCCGGGTTCACTCCCGGTGGTGGCGGACAGCTGGGCGGCGAACGCCTGGAGCTGGGTGAAGGCTTGCGTCGAGTTGCTCGCCCCGTAGGCCGAGCCACGCAGACCATCGAGCGCCTCGTTGAGCTGCTTGTCGGTGGGTCCGGCCGCAGCGGGCACCGGCGCCGCCGTCTGCGGGGCGGACAGCGACCTGGTGAGCCGCTCGGTCACCCCGTCCAGGTCGGTACGCACCCGGGCGGCCATCCGCAGCACCCGGGCCACCCCGGCCAGCACCGCGTCGTGGCTGACCGCCGGCACCGTCGAACGAATCAGGTCGACCAGCGGGTCCTGGTCGTCACCGCCGACGGTGGTGGATGGCCCGGGGCCGGAGGCGCCGGTCGGTGCGCCGGCCATGTTCGCCGGGACCGCGACGGGAAGGCCGGTGATGGCCGGCGTGGCGGTGGTCAGCCGGGATCGGGTCGCCGCCCGGGCTGCGGCCCGCGCGGCCTTTTCGGCCAGGGCGGCGCGGCGTTCGTCGAGGGCTGCCTTGAACAGCGTGGCGGCGGTGTCCCGGTCGATCCGGCGCAGGGCGGCGGAGCCGGCCGGGTCCCGGGGCAGCATGTTGCCGAGGAACTCCGGTCCGGGCAGCGGGACCCCGTCGGGGGTGTGGTCCCGGCTGGACGGCGGTTCGCCGGCGGACGACACCACCCCGTCCGGGTCGACCAGGACGAGACCCTTGAGGACGGCCCGCGGCCGGTCGTCGCCGGGCAGCACCAGCGCCGCGATGGGCTGCTCTCCCCCGGCCACGGTGACGGTACGACCGGCCAGGTCCTCGCCGCGGACCGAGCCGTCCGGGAGGGTGACCACTCGCCAGCCGAGCAGACCGTCCACCGGAACGGCGGCCGGGGTGGCCCGGTCGGACAGGGCTGGCCGCAGCCAGCTACCCGACCCCTGGAGGAGGCTTCCCTCGACCGGGAGGTCGGCCAGGAACCGGGGCAGGCTGCGCCGGCCGTAGGTGTTGCCGGCCGGGTCGTACTCGTGCCAGCCGGCGTCGCCGCCATCCTCCCCGGGGCGGTAGACCCAGTGGGAGGTGCCGTCGGTGATGACCGGCAGCTGCGCCGGGACAGCGGTGTCACCGACGTGCAGCACGCCGCCGCCGGTGGTTCGCCCGCCGCCGGCCAGCGGCAGGGTGATCCCGTTCGCGCGTGACCGGCTGCCGTGAGAACGACCGAGGATGGGCTGCGGTTCGCCGGGCGACGAGTGCCAGTAGCCGCGCAGGTCGTAGCCGAGCTCCTGGGACTGCCAGTAGACCAGCAGGTGGCCGTCGACGTAGTGGTAGCCCGGCTGGCCCCACATGTCGCCGGCCGGGATGCGCAGGTCGTGGCGGAGCACGATGCCCTCGGCACCGAGTACCCGCACCGTGGTCGGCCCGCCCAGGATCAGGTACGGCCAGGCTTCGTGCCGGGTCAGTTCGACCCGGTGGTCGCCGCCGGTCACCTCCTGCCAGGCCAGTTCCCAGTCCGGCCAGCCCAGCTCGTCGATGATTCCGCCGCGCAGGGTACGGGTGACGTGCTCGGTGAGGTCGATGTCGAGCGCCTGCCCGAGGGCGCCACCTGGGTCGCCGGACCGGTCGAGGTCGTCGGACACCAGGTGCAGTGCCTCGACCGGTAGCCTGCCCAGCCAGTCCACCGACTCCGGCAGGTACGGCAGTCCGGTGGTGACCCGGTCGCGGATCCGCGCCCGCAGCCAGTCGGTGAGCAACGGCCGGATGCCCGGCGTCCCGACCAGCCGGAGCAGGGCCTGCTGCTGGTCGTCGAGCTGGTCGAGGCCCCGGCGCAGGGCCCCGGTGAACCGGTCGTCGCCGGCCAGGGCGAGCAGATCCCGTTCTCCCCCGGTCTTGACCCACTGCGCCAGGTCCAGGGTGTCGTGCTCCTTTGGAGGGGCCACCGGCAGGTTGTGGGCGAGCAGCAGGTCGAGCAGGTCCAGGTCGCCGTGGGCGGTGAGGGTCTCGCCGCTGACGGTCAGTTCGGCACGTAGCCGGTCGGCCATCTGCTCGACGAGTGGATACAGCTTCGACATGCGGCGGGAGCGGTAGCCGGAGGTGGCCCGGCTCATGAAGCGGCGCAGCCAGCCGACGGAGCCGTCCTGCGGGCGGGCCGTGTCCGGGGTGTCCGGGTCGGACAGTCCGGCGAGCGCACCGGTGTCGGCCAGCAGGGCCAGCCACGGGACCAGGTTGTCCCGGTCGGCGGGCATCAGGTCGAGCAGGCTGCCGCGGATCGCCGGGTCGCGGCCGGCCAGCGCCGTCACCGCCGGCAGGTGCACCTTCCACCAGCCGGCCGGCGCCTCGGCGACCACCGGCAGCCGGAGCAGCTCGGCCAGGTAGGCCGCCTCACGGTCGGCGACGGCGGCACCGGTTTTACCAGCGGCCCCGGTGGCGGTCCGGGCCAGCCGCTTCACCGCGTTGGCCGACTGCGTGGACGGCACCACGCCGGCGGCTGCGGCCCGCAGCGCCAGCCGGCAGAACCGGTCCAGCGCCTCGTCGGCCGGCAACTGGGCGGACAGTTCCTTCGCGTAGCCGGCCAACGCGGTCGCGGACACCACCTTGGCCGACGCGAACTCCAGGTAGACCTCGTCCAGTCGGTTCAGGTCGACCGGCAGGCCGTGCTGCGCCTCTGCCTTGCGCGCCTTGTTGAACAGCTGCGTCGCATAGGTGTCCTGCCCGGCGGCCAGGAAGACCCGCGCGGCCTGCTCGTAGAACGTCGGCAGGAAGTGCGGCAGCGTACGGGCGAACCGGTCGGCGACGGCCTGGTGGGCGTCCAGGGCGGCCTTCGGTCGCGACCGTACCTGCTTGGCCAGCTTCTGCAACTCCGGCACCACCGCCAAGGCGTGCCGGCCGTCGGCCGGATGGTGTACCAGCACCCACTCCGGGAACGCCAACGGGCGGCTCGGGCCCAGCCCGACGACGGCCGGCTCGGCGGCCGGTGCCAGGCCGAGGAACCCGACGGCGATATCCTCGCCCTCGCCCAGGGCGGCGTCGACCAGGCGGACCACCAGCCGGTCGTCGAGGGCCGGGTGCCGGTAGGTGCGGGCGGTGAGGGGCACCGCCCGGTCGCCGGCACCGGCGGTACCGGTCGGTAGCACCGCGCCGGCGGTCAGCAGGCTCTCGGCCGAATCCCCGCCCGACATGGTCGTCATCCCGGTCACGCCTTCTCCCCCGTTCCGGTCACGGCGCCGGACAGGGCCGTCGCCATCCGCATTCCTTCCGACCAGGCCACCGGCCCGATCTCGGCCAACCGCAGCGTCGGTCCGTCCACGACCGACCAGGACAGGGCGCCCAGGGTCGCCTCGGAGTCCCAGTACTCCTCGTCGAAGCGCATGGCCGCCTCGACCGTGCGGCCGGCTTCCCAGACCCGACAGGTGACCTGCGAACCGGCAACCCGGAAGCCGAACGTGACGGCCCGGGCAGCCAGCCGGCTGGGGACCGTGGTGCCGCAGAAGTCAGTGACCGTGGTGTCACGGTCCTTCAGGTTGGCGGGTTTGCCCCAGGCGCCCCGGTGCAGTTGCTCGATCCGCTGGACGATGTCCAGTTCGTCGGCGAACTCGCGCAGGTCGGCCAGGTCGGGCAGGCGCACCGGGTGGGGCAGCGTGGCACTGGCCGGCGAGAGCCGGACGGTTTCCCCGTCGAGGTTGACCACGCGCAGGTCACCGGTGTCGGTGACGTCCCGCAGGAAGCCCGGTTCGGCTCCGTCGTCCCCGAGCACCACGAGGTCGCGCAGCGCGTCCCGCCAGGCCGGATCCGGCCAGACCCGGGCCAGCAGCCCGGTCGGCACCGGCAGCGAGGACACCACCCAGGCGTCGACTCGGGCCAGGCATTCGGCGGCGTGCCGGTCCAGCCACTGGGCGAGCTGGCGCAACCGGTCCACCTCGGCGTTGTCCCGCAACACCTTCGGCAGAGTCTTCAGTGGACGGCCGGCAGCCCGCGGGCCGATCGACCGGGCCACCACCTTCCCGTCCAGGAGAGAGATCTCGTACGAGTCTCCCACCGGTAGCCAGCCCATCAGGAATACCCTCCGCAGTGGCAAACAGCCAGATTTCACAAGGAATCGGCCATGATCGACGATGCAGGGCAGGCTAACAGTAGTGACCGACACGACAGCGACCCGTCGGCAGGATTGAGGTAGCTCAGCGCGGCCGATGGCGATGTCGGTGCCCCAGTCGGATACAGCCAGCCACCGCCGGTACGCAGCTGGTGATGTCACCCGCACCACCGCTGGCCGGTGTGGTGGCGGTGAGGTCCCGGCCGGTGCCGACCTGACCAGCGCCGGCGCGATAGCGTCCACGGCGATGGTTACTCCTGCCGAACCGGGCGCCCTGACCACGGCCGAGCGGTCGATCGAGGCCCGCATCCGCGCGATCCTGGCCCGGCTGCCCCGGCGCGGACCGGCCGCGTGGCTGACCGAGTTCCTGGTCTTCGGGCTCAAGCAGGCCTGGGCGTGCGTGTTCGGCGGGGCGATGCTGGCGGTCATCGTCGCGGCGCGTCTGTGGTACCCGACCGAGGCGACGCTCGCCCAAAACGACTTCCTGACGCTCGCCGCCGTCGCCATCCAGTTCGCCATGGTGGCCGGACGCCTGGAAACCCTGCGCGAACTGCGGGTCGTGGTCCTGTTCCATCTCGTCGGCACGGTCATGGAGTTGTTCAAGACCCATATCGGCTCGTGGTCCTATCCGCCCGACGGCCTTCTGCGGGTCGGTGCGGTGCCGCTGTTCAGCGGCTTCATGTACGCCGCGGTCGGCTCCTACCTGGTCCGGGTCCACCGACTGTTCGACCTGCGGTTCGCGCGCTACCCGAGACGCTGGGTGACGGCGGTCCTGGCCGCCGCGATCTATGCCAACTTCTTCACCAACCACTACGTGACCGACATCCGATGGCTGCTCGTCGCCGCGGTAGCGGTCGTGTTCGGCCGCTGTGTGATGCACTTCCGGGTCTTCCGGTTCCGGTGGCGCATGCCACTCCTGCTGGCCTTCCTCCTCGTCGCCTTCTTCATCTGGCTCGCGGAGAACATCGCCACCTGGTCGCACGCCTGGCTCTACCCCAGCCAACTGGACGGTTGGCACACCGTGTCACCGTCGAAGCTCGCGTCGTGGTTCCTCCTCATGATCATCTCGGTCGTGCTGGTCACCTGGATCTCGCCACCCCAGCCACCCGACGACGGACCGCCGACCACGACGACGGATGCCTGACACCGACGCGCGGACAGCCGACTCCCGTCCGAACCCGGACACCACGGCCCGGCAGCCAACGGCCCCGGCCATGTGATACCTGCCAGGCATATTCATGCCTGACAGGTATCAGACCACCCCGACTGCTGGCCGACGGGCAACCGACGGGGAAGTCCCGGCGCCCGATAACGCCTACCGCTACCCAGCGGGGCAGTTGTTGCTCTTACGCGTGACCGTGTACTCGGTGTCGTCGTGGGTGATGCCGGAGGGTACGCCGTCGAAGTAGGTCTCGGCTTTCTCCCAGCCCCGGCGCTGCTCGTAGTGCAGGTGCGGGGCGCCAGAGTTGCCGGTACTGCCGACCCGGCCGATCTGTTGGCCCTGCGCGACCCGCTGGCCGACCCTCACCAGCGGCGGTTCGAGCAGGTGCAGGTACTGCGTCTCCCACCTGCCACCATGGTCGATCTTCACCCAGTAGCCACCGCCACGGCCACGCGGTCCGTCCGGGTCATCGGGGGCGCGACCGCCCAGTGACCCGTTGATTCCCGCCTCGGTGACCTTGCCGGCGTAGGACGCGAGCACCGGCCGCCCCCACGCCTCGCCCTTGGTCGGGAACAGGTCGACGTCGTAGTCGTCGTGGCCGGGATACGTGCCGAGCTGCCAGGTCTCACCGCACGCAACGGGAAGCTGGAACAGCGGGCGCGGACCCGGCGGCAGCAGCAGCGGCACGACAGCCACGGCGATGGCGGCAACGATCCCGACCGCGCCGAGCGCGAGCACGACTCGGAGGGTACGGCTGCGGGCAGGGCGGCGGTGGCGAAGGCTGGATGGATGGCCGGTCGTCACCGCCACGAGGATGGCAGACCCCGACAAGACGCCGACCCTCGGGTACTGGCAGAGGTGGTTCGCACCACCCGAGGTCGGGGCAGCGGTGTCAGCCGCCGATGGCGGGTACCGGTGCGTGAAAGGTGTCCATCTCACGCCCCCGTCCGGGAGGCCAGGACGTCCAGGTAGTGCCGGTTGTACATCACACCGAGGACGTTGCCGAACGGGTCGACCACCGAGGCCGTGACGAATCCCGGCCCCCGCTCGACCGGCTCCTCGTGCACCGTGGCACCCAGCGACAGCAACCGCTCGAAGGCCGCCCGCACGTCGTCCACGTGCCAGTAGACCACCGCACCGCCGGCCTGATCCGGCTGAGCGTGCGGGGCGAACCGACGGTCGATGATGCCCAACTCGTGCTGGTGGTCACCGATGCGGAACTCCAGGTACGCCGGCTCCCCCTGCACCGGACGCACGAAGTACGGCTCGACGCCGAGCAACCCGCTGTACCAGGCCCGGGCGGCGCTCATGTCGTCGGCGAAGAAGCTGACGGTGGTGAGTCCTCGCAACATGGGTGGCTCCTTCGGTCCTCGATCGGTGACAGGAACCATCCTCCCGCCCAAAGTGCTCACCAACTGAGCACTTTCCCAAGGAACCCGACGGCCGTCCATACCTGGCCCGGCACGCCCCCTCCGCCGAAGCAGGCCTGTCGCGGGGCGGCCCCCTCTCCGCCGGGGAAAGGCAGTGAGGGCATGCTGGTGGCATGCGTGCGGTGGTCTACGAGGCGTTCGGCGTGGTACCCGAGGTGCGGAAGGTCTCCGACCCGGTGGCACCGCCCGGTGGAGTGGTGGTCGCCGTGAAAGCGACCGGGGTGTGCCGCAGCGACTGGCACGGCTGGCGCGGGCACGATGCGGACATCCGGTTGCCGCAGGTACCCGGCCACGAGTTCGCCGGGGTGGTCGCTGCGGTCGGTGCGGGTGTCACCGGTTGTACCGTGGGCGACCGGGTGACCGTACCGTTCGTCTGCGCCTGCGGTACCTGTCCCGCCTGCCTCGCCGGCGACCATCAGGTGTGTCACCGGCAGCAGCAGCCGGGCTTCACCCACTGGGGCTCGTTCGCCGACCTGGTCGCGGTGCACCACGCCGAGGTCAATCTGGTCCGCCTACCCGATGAGGTAAACTTCCCCACCGCTGCGGCACTGGGGTGCCGGTTCGCCACCGCGTTCCGGGCGGTGGTGGCACAGGGCCGGGTCCGTGCCGGGGAATGGGTGGCCGTGCACGGATGCGGGGGCGTCGGCCTGTCCGCAGTGATGATTGCCGCCGCCGCAGGCGCCCGGGTGGTCGCGGTGGACGTACAGCCGCAGGCGCTGGCCATGGCCGCCCGGTTCGGTGCCACCGTCACCCTCGACGCCTCGGCGACGGCACCGGATGTGGCCGCCGTGACCGACGGCGGAGCGCACCTGTCGATCGACGCGCTGGGCAGCCAGACGACCCTCACCGCATCGGTCGAGGGACTACGCCGACGGGGGCGGCACGTACAGGTCGGCCTGCTGCCCTCGACGGTGGCCGTGCCGATGGACCGGGTTGTGGCGCACGAACTGGAGGTCATCGGCAGTCACGGCATGGCCGCCCACGCCTATCCCGAACTGATGGCCCTGGTGCAGGCGGGCCGGCTACGCCCCGGTGATTTGATCACCGAGACGCTCTCCCTGGCCAACGCCCCGGCCGCACTGGCCGCGATGGACGGCCCCACCCCACCCGGCATCAGGATCATCATCCCGTGAGCCCGACCAGGATGAGACCCAGTGGGCCGTGCGTTCAGATTCCCGGAACGCGGTGGGCGGTGTACTCCGAGCTGTTCAGGTAGGTCGTGGCACTGCTGATCACCGCACCCGTCCGGGTGCCGTGGGCGGTAGACCGCGACATGGCCGTTCTTGGCGAGGAGATCGCCGACCTGGATCTGCGACGTGGCGACCTGCGGGAGACCCGGCTCTGACCGCAGGTGGTGCCGTCGTGGTAGAGCGTCGTGGTGGGTACGGTGCCGAACCGGTACGTGCCGGGCCGACGAAATATGCGCAGAGGGCAGCTTTTCGCAAGAGGACGGACATCGGGCCAGGCCAGGCGACAGATTGATCACGTAAGCCCTTCATATTTTCATTGATCGAGATTACGCTCTGGCCATCCGGAAGTGGATCACAATGGAGGTGCCCATGAGGAAGATGACTGTCCGCCGTACCAGCACGCTGCGCCTGCTGTCCGGCGCCCGCCGGCTCTGGATCGAGTGGTGCTGGTAGCTGCCGACCCGGCGGGCGCTTCCGGGCGCCCGCCCCTGCGGCGACCGGCCCGGCCGTGACCGACGAACCGGTCGGCTACGACTGTCACCGCGACCACGGGCCGTACGCCGGTGTCGCGGCCTTCCTCGGCCGGATCGCCGCAGACCGTCCCCGCCTCGCGGCCCGCCACAGGGTTGAACTGCACGCCATCGCACCCCGACTCGACCACACGGCCCGACCAGCCGCCGAGGAGGAGCCGATCCGGTTCCATCCCGCCCGGCGCACCGCGTGGCTGGCCTACGGCGCAGTGGAGTTCGTGGCGGCCTGGGCGGGCCGACTTCGACAGCCGGTCACGGTGCGGTTCGACCACGTCGGCGAGGCTGACGAGACCACCCGCGAGTTGCTGGACATACTGGCCCGCCGGATCGGGTCGTCCCCGTTACGCCTCGATCGACGCGACGGCGGTCCCCGCAGGACGGTAGCGGCCGACCCCACGCCGGAAGCGATCCGCAGGACCCTGGGCGACAGCCTGGCCCGAGGCTTCTATCACCACGCGGCCCGCACCGCCCGAAGCGGGCGCGCCACGGTGACCCCGGACGGCGACCTGCGACACTGGTGGGCGTTCACCACCGGCCTGGCCACCGCCCTGGCGGCGCTGGACCGCGCCACCGAGGCGCTCGACCTCTACCACGAGGCGCGCGCCGCCACTGACGACCCGAAGATCACCATGTCGGCCGCGTACGCCACCGCCATGCTGTACGCCCGGCACCTGCCGGCAGCCGACCAGGACCCGGCGCAGGCCCGGCACTGGCTGGAACAGGCACTCCACCTCGCCGCCGGACTGCACGACCAGCGGCAGCGGGTGCTGTCCACCGTCTTCTACGAGCAGGGTCTGGCGTTGCTGGACAGCCGGGCGGGCGAACCCGCCCGCGCGCTGCGGCTGATCGACGACGGGCTGGCCCGGCTGACAGCGGTGCTCGCCCTCGGCGAGCGCCCGCAGGACCTGGCCCGGCTACGCCACAACCGGGCGCAGGTGCACCTGGCCATGGGCGATCCGGCGCAGGCCATGGCGGACCTCGACACCGTGATCGCACACGACCCCGACAACTGCGAGTACTACGTGGACCGGGCCGCGCTGCACCGGGCGGCGGACCGGTCTCGGGCCGCGATCAGGGACTACGGCACCGCGATCCGCCTGGGACCGCACCTGCCCGAGGCGTACTACAACCGGGCCATGCTGGAGCAGGAACGGGGCCGGCCCGAGCGGGCGCGTGACGACCTGGATCGGGTGCTCGCCATCGATCCCGGGCACCTCGACGCCCAGATCGCCCTGGTCAACCTGCACGTGGAGCACGGCGCGTTCGACGCCGCCGAGGCGGGCGCGCGGGCCGGGTTGGCGTTGGCCCCGCAGGAGCCCGCGCTGCTGTGCACCCTCGGGCTGATCCGCTCGGAGCGCGGCAGCCTCGCCGAGGCCGAGGACCTGCTCACCCGGGCTCTCGCCGGGGATCCTGAGCTGGTCGAGGCATGGACGAACCGTGCCGCCGTCCGGTTCGAACGCGGCGACGTGGCCGCCGCCGTGGCCGACCTGGACCGGGCGGTGGCCCTGTCGGCGGCACCGGTGCCCCGGTACAACCGGGGTACGGCGCTGATGCGGCTGGGACGGTGGGAGGATGCCGCCCGCGACTTCACCCACGCCCTCGCCCAACCCGGCCTCGACCGGGCACTACGACGCGACCTGCGCACGGAACTGGCCCGCTGCCGCCGCGCCACGACGGGATGACCGCCCGCCGGGGCGGCGCGCGCAGCACACCGAGCGCAAGATGGTCGTTGGCGGTGCACCGGATCGGCGCAGCTCCACCAGGGACAAAGACGTGACCGACCATCGATGACATTCGGTGGATCAATCGAGCGACGGAGCTTTTTGCGCCGGCCGCCAGGACGCCGAGCCGCCGGCACAGGGCTCGTACGGCCCACCCCCGCGGCGCCTCATCCGACCACCACCGGCCACGCCTCCGACCGGGCAGGCTGGCACAATCGCCGCCATGAGCGCTCCCGAACTGGTGCTGGTGCTGCGGTACCGGAAGGCGGTGACGTACGGCCTGCACGTCCTGCTCGGCGCGCTGGACACGCACGAGACCCGCACCCGGTACGAGGTGCGCTTCGGTGAGACCCCGGAGGCCACCGCCACGCACATCCGCGCGGCGTCGGGTACGGCACGACGGGTACTGGTGCTGTGGTCGTTCTACTCTCCCGACGCCGAGGCGCTGGCGCGGGAACTGGCCGAGATTCGCCGCCTGGCCGACGCGCCGAACGTGTCGCACATCGCCGGCGGGGTGCACGCGACCGCCGAGCCGGTGCAGACCCTGGACGCCGGGTGGGACATCGCCGCAGTCGGCGAAGGCGAGACCACCCTGCTACGCCTGGTCGACGCCGTGGGCGACCCGACCGGCATCCCCGGCCTCGCCTACCGCGACGCCGCCGGGGCCGTCGTAAAAACGGGACGCCCGCAGCGACGTCCGCTGGACGACTTCCGGGGCTTCTCCTTGCGGTGGGACCGGTTCAACGCCCTGGAGATCACCCGGGGTTGCGTGTTCTCCTGCCGGTTCTGCCAGACACCGTTCATGTTCTCCGCGAAGTTCCGGCACCGCAGTGTGGACAACGTACGCTGGCACGTCGACGCCATGCGGCGGCGCGGGCTGCGCGACGTCCGGTTCATCACCCCCACCGCCCTGTCGTACGGCAGCCAGAACGACGAGCCGAACCTGCCCGCCGTCGAGGAACTCCTCGCCTCCTGCAAGGAGGGCATCGGCCCGGACGGACGGGTGTTCTTCGGCTCCTTCCCCAGCGAGATCCGACCCGAACACGTCTCCCGCGCGGCACTGCGACTGGTCCGCAGGTACTGCGCCAACACCAACATCATCGTCGGGGCCCAGTCCGGCTCGGACCGGATCCTCGACGCCGCCAAGCGGGGACACGGCGTCGACGAGGTCAAGCGCGCGGTCCGCCTGGGCGTCGAGGAGGGCTTCCGGATCAACGTGGACATGATCTTCGGGATGCCGGGCGAGAACCGGTCCGACGTCGAGGCGTCGCTACGACTGGCCCGCGAACTCGCCGACCTCGGCGCGCGCATCCACGCCCACACCTTCATGCCGCTGCCGGGCACACCGTGGCGGGACGCACCGCCCGGTGACGTGGCCCCGGAGACGATCAGCGAAGTCGACCGGCTCTCCCAGCGCGGCGCGCTGTACGGACACTGGCAGAAACAGCGCGACCACGCCGCCCGGCTCGCCGCCGCAGCGGAGGCCTACCCCCGCCCGGGCCGGAGCCGCACCATCCTGCCCCTCGCCGACAGTTGAGCCGCCTTCTCGACGCGGGGAGACGACGAACCGTACATTTCCCGCACCACTGCGGCGCCTGCCTGCGCTGCCGCGACGGCCAACTCCTGGTCCGTAACCACCATGCCCGCAGGTTAGATGATCGACAACCGACCGGCGGCTCTGCACGGCGGGCCCCGCCGGCACGCTGGTCGGGTGACCTACGACCGGGATAGGGAACGGAGACCACCGAATGGACACCCCCACAGTCGCCGATGCCGACGCCCTCGCCGAACGCGCCCACCACGGCCAGGTCGACAAGGCCGGCCATCCCTACATCGACCATCCACGGGCCGTCGCGGCATCGCTCGCCGCATTCGGCGACCACGCGGTCATGGCCGGGCTGCTGCACGACGTCGTGGAGGACACCGACGTGACGCTGCACGATCTCCGTGCCGCCGGCTACCCCGACGAGGTGGTGCAGGCAGTCGACGCGGTCACCCGCCGGGCGGGCGAACCGTACCTGGACATGATTCGCCGGGCCGCCGCCGACCCGCTCGGCAGGCTCGTGAAACTCGCCGACAACGGCCACAACAACGACCCGGCACGTCTGGCGCTGTTGCCGGCCGAGCAGGCCGGGCGGCTACGGAAGCGGTACGCCGAGGCCCGCGCCGTGTTGACAGCCGCTGCGGGCGGATCCCGTCCGCCCGCAGCCGGACACGCCTGACCCGGTCACCAACGGACGCTATGAGTGAACCCGTGCCACCGGTCTCTGAGGGGTCAGTTCGTCGGCCGATCGGGCTACGGCGGCCTCGGCGCTCAGCCGGGTCGGCAGGGCTCTGGTCGGGCTCGGTGAGGTCGATGAGTCGGTGCTCCACCGTCATGCCGACAGCCTAGGTGGAGTGGGGCTCGGCCACGGCCTCGCCGCCGCAACATCGGGCCACCTGCTCAGCGTGCCGCAGGACTCGACGGGCGCGCCCGGAAACGATCCTCTCAGGCTGCGCCTGACTCGGCCCGTCCGTGCTCACGAAGGGCGAGGACCGCCGCCTCAACCCGGAGACCGAGCCCGGTGATGACGAGCAGGCCGGCAAGAACGTAGCCACCCGTTGAAGGATTATCCGGGCTCACCATCAGCAGAGAGATCAACAACCCAGCACCAAGAGCAACATTGCCCATCGCCCTGACCGAGCCGCTGCGGGGGTAGCGGATATTCATGTGGATGACCGTACACAGCCCGGCCGGGCGAAAACGGGTAGCCGACACGGGCGGATGCCGCCGGCCGTGGCGTACGGCACGTCCGGCAGGAGGTGCGGGGCGCACGAGGGTGCCCGACCACAGCGGAAGGCACATCGGTGAAGGTCTCTGAGCCTGACGCGGATCGGGCCAGGGCACGGGTCTGCGTGCGCAAACGTGGCGGGCCAGCAGGTGGGACGGGACTGTGTGTGCCGCCGGTGATCCCCTATGGTCGGGTCAGCGGTTGACGGTGCGGTCCGTTCCCAACCCAGACCGCTGCGCGTCCGTCTGCCGGGCCGGGAGTGGTGGGACCTCCGGGCACGCCGGTCGGCGGGGCGGCAGCGGACCCGTGTGATTCCCGTCCGCTCGGGCAGCATGACGCCCCGGGTGGATGTCGGCCAGGCAGCGCCGCCGGGCCGGGGACACACGCGATCCCGCCGGAGCTTCCGTGTTTCTCACCCCGCACGAGCAGGACCGTCTGCTCATCCATATCGCCGCCGATCTGGCCCGCCGTCGCCGCGAGCGTGGCCTGCGGCTCAACTATCCCGAGGCCGTCGCCGTGATCACCGCCTTCCTGCTGGAGGGCGCCCGGGACGGCCGGTCGGTCGTCGATCTCATGTCCGCCGGACGGTCCGTGCTCAGTCGGGACGACGTGCAGGACGGGATCCCGGAGATGCTGAAGGAGGTGCAGGTGGAGGCGACGTTCCCGGACGGTACCAAGCTGGTGACGGTGCACCACCCGATCCCGTGATCCCCGGCGAGGTCCTGCCCGGGGCCGGGCCGGTCGAGATCAACGCCGGTCTGCCGGTGACCACCCTGGTCGTGGTCAACGCCGCCGACCGGCCGGTGCAGGTCGGCTCGCACTACCACTTCGCCGAGGCCAACCCGGGTCTGCTGTTCGACCGGGCCGCCGCCTGGGGGCAGCGGCTGGCCGTACCGGCCGGCACGTCGGTGCGTTTCGAACCGGGCGTCAGCCGCAGCGTCGACCTGGTGCCGCTGGGTGGCGCGCGGATCGTACCCGGCCTGCGCGGCGAGTGCGCCGGGCCGCTGGACACCGGCGGACCGGCCGGTACCACCACGGAAGAAAGGGACGGACAGTGAGCCTGGTGGACCGCGACCGGTACATCGGTCTGTACGGCCCGACCACCGGCGACCGGATCCGGTTGGCCGACACGAACCTGCTCATCGAGGTGGAGGCCGACCACTGCGCCGGTGGTGACGAGGTGGTCTTCGGCGGCGGCAAGGTGATCCGCGAGTCGATGGGCCAGTCCCGGGCGACCCGCGCCGAGGGCGCGCTGGACACGGTCATCACCGGTGCGGTGGTGCTCGACCACTGGGGTGTGGTGAAGGCCGACGTGGGTATCCGCGACGGCCGGATCGTCGCGCTGGGGCGTGCCGGCAACCCGGACACGATGCCCGGGGTGCACCCGGATCTGGTGATCGGCCCGGCGACCGAGGTGATCGCCGGCAACGGGCGAATCCTCACTGCGGGCGCCATCGACACCCATGTGCACTTCATCTGCCCGCAGATCGTGCAGGAGGCGCTGGTCGGTGGGATCACCACCCTGGTCGGAGGGGGTACCGGTCCGGCCGAGGGGACCCGGGCCACCACGGTCACCCCGAACGCCTGGCACCTGGCCCGGATGCACGAGGCGATGGACGCCTGGCCGGTGAACGTGCTGCTGCTCGGCAAGGGCAACACGGTCTCGACGGAGGCGCTGTGGGAGCAGCTGCGCGCCGGTGCGGGCGGGTTCAAGCTGCACGAGGACTGGGGTACCACCCCGGCGGTGATCGACGCGTGTCTGCGGGTGGCGGACGCCTCCGGGGTGCAGGTGTCGATCCATACCGACACGCTCAACGAGGCCGGGTTCGTGGCCGACACGCTGCGGGCGATCAACGGGCGGGCGATCCACTCGTACCACACCGAGGGAGCCGGCGGCGGGCACGCACCGGACATCATCACGGTCGCCGCCGAACCGAACGTGCTGCCGTCGTCGACCAACCCGACCCGGCCGTACACCCGCAACACGCTGGCCGAGCACCTGGACATGCTGATGGTCTGCCACCATCTCAACCCGGCGGTGCCGGAGGACCTGGCGTTCGCCGAGAGCCGGATCCGGCCGTCGACGATGGCCGCCGAGGATCTGCTGCACGACCTGGGCGCCATCTCGATCATCGGGTCGGATGCGCAGGCGATGGGCCGGGTCGGTGAGGTGGTGCTGCGGACCTGGCAGACCGCGCACGTGATGAAGGCGCGGATGGGGGCCCTGCCCGGGGACGGTGCGGCGGACAACCGGCGGGCCCGCCGGTACGTGGCGAAGTACACCATCTGCGCGGCGATGGCCAACGGACTGGAGGGCGAGGTGGGCTCGGTGACGCCGGGCCGGCTCGCCGACCTGGTGCTGTGGGATCCGGCGTTCTTCGGGGTACGCCCGCATCTGGTGATCAAGGGCGGCATGATCGCCTACGCGCAGATGGGTGACGCCAACGCGTCCATCCCGACGCCGCAGCCGATGCTGCCCCGCCCGATGTTCGGCGCGTACGGTGTGGCACCGGCCGCCACCAGCGTGGCGTTCGTGGCACCGGCCGCGCTGGAGGCGGGTCTGCGGCTCGACGTGCGCCGCCGGCTGGTGCCGGTGGCGGACGTCCGCTCCCGGGGCAAGGCCGACCTGCCGGAGAACAACGCGATGCCCCGCATCGAGGTGGACCCGGACACCTTCACCGTGCGCGTCGACGGCGTGGTGATCGAGCCCGACCCGGTGACGGAGCTGCCGATGGCCCAGCGGTACTTCCTGTTCTGACCGCGATGGACGCTACCCTGCTGCTCCTCGCCGACGGCCGGTTCCCGGCCGGGGCGCACGCGCACTCCAGCGGCCTGGAGGCGGCGGTGGCCGCCGGACTGGTCACCGGACTGGCCGACCTGGAGGCGTTCCTGCGGGGCCGGCTGGCCACCGCCGGTCTGGTGGGGGCGGCCTTCACGGCGGCGGCGCACCGGGCCGGCACGGTCGGGCCCACCGCCGACCGGCGGGACGTGCTGGCCCGGCTCGACGCGGAGTTGGACGCCCGTACCGCCGCACCCGCCTTGCGGGCGGTCTCCCGCCGGCAGGGCCGGGCGCTGCTGCGGGCCGGTCGGGCGATCTGGCCGCAGGGCCGCTTCGCCGACCTGCCGGGCAACGCGGCCGGGCCGCACCAGCCGCTGGTGCTCGGGCTGGTCGGCGTGGCCGCCGGGATCGGCCCGGCCGAGGTGGCGATGGTCGCTACGCACGGCGCGGTGACCGGGCCGGCCAGCGCCGCCGTGCGGCTGCTGGGTCTGGACCCGTACCAGGTGCAGGCGCTACTGATACGGCTCGCACCGATCTGTGACCGTACCGCTGCGGCGGCGGCCGTCGCGGCGGCCGGCCCGCCGGAGCAGCTACCCGCGGGTTCGGCGCCACTGGCCGACATCCATTCCGAAGTCCATGCCACCTGGGAGGTGCGTCTCTTTGCGTCCTGAAACCGCTGCCGACACCACTGCCGGCGTCGCCCATCCGCTGGTCGTCCCTGCCGGAATGCCGCACGACGAGAGCGTCCCGCACGCCCATCCCGAGCCCGGGGTGGACCCGCACACCGCGTTGCCCGCCGCAGGCCGGGCGCTGCGGATCGGCATCGGCGGGCCGGTCGGCTCCGGCAAGACCGCGCTGGTCGCCGCGCTCTGCCGGGCGTTCGCCGGTGAACTGCGGCTGGGGGTGGTCACCAACGACATCTACACCACCGAGGACGCCGACTTCCTCAAACGGGCCGGGGTGCTCGACCCGGCCCGGATCCGGGCGGTGGAGACCGGCTGCTGCCCGCACACCGCCATCCGCGACGACATCGGCGCGAACCTCGACGCGATCGACGAGTTGTCCGAGTCGGTCGGCCCGCTGGACCTGGTGCTGGTGGAGAGCGGCGGCGACAACCTGACCGCCACGTTCAGCCGGGGCCTGATCGACCGGCAGATCTTCGTGGTGGACGTGGCCGGCGGGGACAAGGTACCGCGCAAGGGCGGGCCGGGCGTGACCGCCGCCGACCTGCTGGTGATCAACAAGACGGACCTGGCGCCGATGGTCGGCGCGGATCTCACGGTGATGGACCGCGACGCGCGGGCCCGCCGGGGTGAGCTGCCGACGGTCTTCCTGTCCATCGTGACCGATCCGCTGGCGGCGCAGGTCGCCGAATGGGTCCGGCACGAACTGGCGCACCACGACGGCGCCGTGCCGGCCGGCGCCTGTTGATGCGGGCGCTCGCCCGGGTGGTCGCCCGCGCCGATGGCCACGGGGGTACCCGGCTGACCGAGCTGCGGGGTGAGTCGCCGCTGCTGCTGCGGCAGACCCCGGGGGGTACGGGTGCGCTGACGGTGTACGTCGTCGGTGGGGCGGCCGGCCCGCTCGCCGGTGACGATCTGCGGCTGGAGATCGAGGTGGGTCCGGGGGCGGCGCTGCGGGTGTGCGGTGTCGCCGCCTCGGTCGCGTTGCCGGGGCGGCCCGGCGCGGTCTCCCGGATGCAGGTGCACGCGGTGGTGGGCGCCGGTGGCGCCCTGCACTGGCTGCCGGAGCAACTGGTCGCGGCCAGGGGTTGCGCGCACCTGTCCGAGGCACGGGTGAAGCTGGCCGCCGGGGCGACCCTGAGCTGGCGGGACGAGCTGATCTGCGGCCGGTACGACGAGCCGGCCGGCAACGCCACCGTGTACACCTCGGTCGACCACGACGGTCGGCCGCTGCTGCGGCAGTCCCTCGCGGTCGGCCCGGACGCGCCGGGTTGGGACGGACCGGCGGTGCTGGGCGGCGCGCGGGCCACCGGGTCGCTGCTGCTGGTCGAGCCGACCGGCGGGTCCCGGTCCACGGCGGTGCACCCCGGCGGGAGCGCCGCCCGGCTGCCGCTGCACGGATCACCGGCGACCCTGTTCACCGCCACCGCACCGGACGCGCGGCTGCTGCGCGACCAGCTCACGCCCGAACTGTGGTCCTGATGGGTAACACCCCGTGGGGGATCTGGCCGGCCGGCGGGACCCCGGCGACCGGGCGGCACGTTTTCTTACCCCTCCAAGCAGGACCGATGCATCAACGAAACAGTCAATTGAAGGCTGGGAAACATCGGCGCAATGATGCGGATCGAGGCTTTGCCTGCCCGATCCACCATTCGGCAACCCGGCGAGCGCCCACCCGCAGACCGGATCGCCGCGACAGCTAACGCGCACCACGACCGCACCGTCAATCAATCGACGATCCATCGCAACGACGACACGTCATCCCGCCGGCCACCGTCCGCCCGGCGCTTCCCCAGCCATGATGCCGGAGTAGCCCCCAAGGCCAAGGACCAGCGAGACCCGCCCTGTCGCCGCCCGGATCAGGGCACCGCACCACCCACGCCTAGGCTCAGGACCGTGGCGAAGTATTTCGACGTGCACCCGGACAACCCGCAGACCCGGACGATCGGCCAGGTGGTCGACCTGATCCGGTCCGGCGGACTGGTCGCCTACCCCACCGACTCGTGCTTCGCCCTCGGCTGCGCCCTGGGCAACAAGGACGGCCTCGACCGGATCCGGGAGATCCGGCACCTGGGGAGCAACCACCACTTCACCCTGGTTTGCCGGGACTTCGCACAGCTCGGCCAGTTCGTCCAGATCAACAACGCACTGTTCCGGGCGATCAAGGCGGCGACCCCGGGCAGCTACACGTTCATCCTGCCGGCCACCCGGGAGGTACCCCGCCGCCTGCTGCACCCGAAGAAGAAGACCGTCGGCGTCCGCATCCCCGACCACACCGTCGCCCAGGCGATCCTGACCGAACTCGGCGAGCCACTGCTGTCCAGCACCCTGCTGCTACCGGACGAAACCGAGCCGCTCACCCAGGGCTGGGAGATCAAGGAACGGCTCGACCACGTCATCGACGCCGTGATCGATTCCGGCGAGTGCGGCACCGAACCCACCACCGTCATCGATTTTTCGCAGGACGAGCCGGAGATCGTCCGCCGGGGCGCCGGCGACCCGTCCCGCTTCGAGTGACCCGTCGCGGACGTACCCGCCCGCGTGCCGGGTCGGACCGCAGTGCGGGCGACGCGCCGACCGCGCCCCTCGGGGTGGCCCCGGCGACGGCAACGTGCCCACCCTGGTGGGCGTACGCCGAAACCTGCCGCATCAATGCGGTGGCGCGCTCCTGCTACTGAACCCCCACGGTGTCACCACGCCTCCCGCTCGTCGACGAAGGCCGCATTCGGTGGCAGCGCGCCGAAGCCGTTGGGGCGGCCGAAGGCCGGGTTGATGCCCAGGGCCAGCTCGTGGCTACCGTGCAACACCACATGAGACGGTCCCCCGATGTACTCGTTCTCCACGTCGTAGCGGATCTGGGTATAGGCGGCCTCGATCGCGTTCTGGAGCGTCACCAGGTCCAGCACCTCCGGACCCTCCTGAACACCCCTGGTCAACCCGGCCACGAGTGTCTCGCTGAAGGGATCTCCCATGGGCTGGAAGCTCGACGTGCTGGCGGTCAACACGGTCGGGGTGGGGGTCAAGCTGGTGAACGGGGCCACGACCGCGGGGTAACAGTCGAGGATGACGACGGGCCGGGTCGCCTGGCTGGTGCTCATGATCCCGGCAACCGTGCTCGGGCTGACGCCGGTGTCGGCCAGGTGCTGCCGATCGGTGTCCGTCACACCGAAGGCGAACTCCCCGTCGTGCTGGTAGCCGCCCCCGGCGTAGTAGAACAGCAGCACGTCCGACGCCGCCTCGGCGGCGTGCCGGACGGCGTCGAGGATGTCGGCTGGGCGCTGCGGGCCCAACACCAGCGTGGTGTTTCTCCAGTGGAACGCGCCACCGGGACCAGGGGAGGCGAGCGCGCTCGCCAATTGGCTGGCTACCTCCTCTGCCTGCCGCAGGAAAATCCAATGGCGCAGGCCGGCGCTGGAGCCGACGAGCACCGCATGGGAACGCTCACGGTCCGGCAGGAGAGCGTGACGCGGCCGTTCCGAAGGTGCTGTCATACAGGCTCCTCGCACAGCGACTCGGTGTCGGACGGCCCAAAACCGCCTTCGAGTATCTCGCATCACCCGTGGGCCCGCTTCCGACCCGGTGCGGATGGGTCGCGGCGCGTACCGGCCCCGTGTCACGGCGCCGAGCATCCG
The DNA here is from genome assembly GCF_036906895.1 of Micromonospora sp. CPCC 206060. Taxonomy (NCBI): domain Bacteria; kingdom Bacillati; phylum Actinomycetota; class Actinomycetes; order Micromonosporales; family Micromonosporaceae; genus Micromonospora; species Micromonospora sp. CPCC 206060. Next base: position 55,581 of record NZ_JBAKHU010000024.1, on the reverse strand, counting down.
GTGGAGCATGTCGGCGCCGGCGTCCGGACGTTCGCGGCAGGGCTGGTGACCCGCGCCCCGCCAGGACGCGCAACCGCGGGTGCCGGGTCGAGGGTGTACGAGTAGAAGCTGCCGGGGTCGAAGGCGGTGCCCTTCTCCTTCACCCTGCCCGGCCACCCATCGCCGGTCAGTCGATCTCAGCGTCGGGGACGGGCCCGGACGTGGATCCGCTCACCCTGCGGCCCGAACAGGTTGAGGAGTTCCGCCGGATCGGGACCCGGGTTGGTCACGCAGTGCGGCACCCGGGTGTCGAACTCGGCGACCTCGCCCGGGTGCAGGACCAGGTCGTGGTCACCGAGCAGCAGACGGACCCGGCCGGAGAGGACGTACAGCCACTCGTACCCCTCGTGGGTCTGCGGTTCCCGCTCAACGCCGGGCGGATCCGGCGGGAGGATCTGCTTGAACGCCTGGACCCCGCCCGGCCGGCGGGTCAGCGGCAGGAACGTGGCCCGGCCCCGGACGATCGGCCGGGGATGGACCCGGGGATCGCCGGTGGGCGGGGCGTCGACCAGCTCGTCCAGCGGTACCTGGTAGGCGCGGGCCAGCGGCAGCAGCAGCTCCAGGGTGGGCCGGCGGCCACCCGACTCCAGCCGGGACAGGGTGCTCACCGAGATGCCGGTGATCTCGGCGAGCTGGGCCAGGGTGGTGCCACGCTGCTTGCGCAGCGCCCGTAGCCGGGGCCCCACCGAGGCCAGCGCCGCGTCCTCACTGTTTGCCATGTCGGCAAGATTAGTTGTCGAATCTGCGATCGTCTCGCACGGTGGGCCAGGACACGAGCGCAGAGGAGCACACGGTGGAGACGTACGACGTGGTGGTGGTCGGTGGCGGTGCGGCCGGACTGGCCGGCGCGCTGGCCCTGGCCCGGGCCCGCCGGTCGGTCCTGGTGGTCGACGCGGGTGAGCCCCGCAACGCCCCGGCCGGGCACATGCACAACTACCTGGGCCGGGAGGGCACCCCGCCCGCCGACCTGCTGGCCGACGGACGCGCGGAGGTGACCCGGTACGGCGGTGAGATCGTCGACGGGCGCGTCGAGACCGCGACCCGGGATGCCGACGGCTTCCTGGTCCGACTCGACCGCGGGCACAGCGTGCGGGCCCGGCGGCTGCTGGCGACCACCGGACTGGTCGACGAACTGCCCGACCTGCCCGGCCTGGCCGACCGGTGGGGACGGGACGTGCTGCACTGCCCGTACTGCCACGGCTGGGAGGCCCGGGACCGGCGCATCGGCGTACTCGCCACCGGCCCGTTGGCGCTGCACCAGGTGCACCTGTGGCGGCAGTGGAGCCCGCACGTGCTGCTCCTGCTGCACGACACCACCGCCCCGGACGTCACCGAGGCGGAGCGGCTCGCCGCCCGGGGGATCACCGTCGTGGACGGCCAGGTCGCCGGGCTGGAGGTGACCGGGGACGCGCTGCGCGGGGCACGGCTGGCCTCGGGAGAGCTCGTCGAGTTGGACGTCCTGGTCGTCGCGTCCCGGGCCACCGCCCGCGCCGGAATGCTCGCCTCGCTCGGGTTGGCCCCGGTCGACGTGGAGTTCGGTGGACACGTGGTTGGCAGCCAGGTCCCCGCCGACGCCAACGGCGCCACCGCCGTACCCGGGGTGTGGGTGGCCGGCAACGTGGCCGACGTACGCGCTCAGGTGATCGTGGCCGCCGCTGGCGGGCTGACCGCAGGGGCGGCGATCAACGCCGACCTCGTCGAGGAGGACACCCGGCACGCCGTCGACGCCTACCGGCAGCAGATCGACACCATGTTCGACGAGGCCGGCTGGGAGCAGCGCTACCAGGCGAAGTCGTCGATCTGGAGCGGGCGGCCCAACCCGCAACTCGTCACCGAGGCACACGACCTGACCCCCGGCCGGGCCCTGGACGTCGGCTGCGGCGAGGGCGCGGACGCGGCCTGGCTCGCCCGGCAGGGGTGGCAGGTCGACGCGGTCGACATCTCCACCACCGCCCTGGAACGGGCCGCCGCCCACGCCGCCGACGCCGGGCTCGCCGACCGGATCACCTTCACCCACGCCGACCTGCGCGAGAAGCCCCCCGCTCCCGGCGGCTACGACCTGGTGTCCGCGCAGTTCATGCACCTTCCCGGGAACGCACGGCGGGAACTGTTCGCCCGGCTGGCCGCGGCCGTAGCTGCGGGCGGCACCCTGCTGATCGTCGGGCACCACCCCGCCGACCTGCGGACCAGCGCGCACCGGATGCACTTCCCGGACATGATGTTCACCGCCGAGGAGGTCGCCGCCTCGCTCGACCCCACGGACTGGCGGGTGGTGGTGGCCGAGACCCGGCCCCGCGCGGTGACCGACCCCGAGGGCCGGGAGATCACCATCCGTGACGCGGTCCTGGTGGCACGCCGCCGGCCCTGACCGGCCCGCATGGCCGGGAGGTGCCCGACGTGTGGCGCGGTGCGCGAAGTCAGCGCTCTGCGACGTCGGCCCGCCGTTCGTGGGATCCGATGTGGTGCAGGTGGCGCAGTGCCTCAGCCCAGGAGCGGCCCAGGCTGGTTTCGTGGTAGTCGATGTCGTGCTCGGTGCAGAACCGCCGGACCAACGGCCGGGCGTGGCGCAGGTTGGGGCAGGGCATGCTCGGGAACAGATGATGTTCGATCTGATAGTTCAGGCCGCCGAGCACGATGTCGAGGAACGCCCCGCCCCGGACGTTGCGGGAGGTGAGGACCTGCCGCCGCAGGTAGTCGAGGTTGTCCTCGGCACCGAGGATCGGCATGCCCTTGTGGTTCGGGGCGAAGGAGCAGCCCAGATAGAGACCCAACACGGCCTGGTTGACCACGATGAACGCAACCGCCTGCGCCGGGCTCAGGACCAGTAACACAGCGGCGAGGTAGCCGCCCAGGTGCAGGCCCAGCAGTCCGGCTTCGGCCGGTCGACGCGCCATGCGACGGGGGCCGAAAACGGCCCGGACGCTGTTGACGTGCAGGTGCAGGCCCTCCAGCAGGAGCAACGGGAAAAACAGGTACGCCTGGTAGCGCACGACCAGTGCGCCGGGGCCGCGCTGCCGCCGGGCCTGGCCGGTGGTGAAGGACAGGGGCGCCACGGTGATGTCGGGGTCCTTGCCCTCGGTGTTCGGGTGGGCGTGGTGCCGGTTGTGCTTGTCCACCCACCAGCCGTAGCTGAACCCGGTCAGGAGGTTGCCGAGCACGATGCCGATCAGATCGTTGGCCCGGTGCGAGCGGGCTATCTGCCGGTGCCCGGCGTCGTGGCCGATGAACCCGGCCTGCGCGAAGACCACCGCGAGGGCCACCGCGACAGCCAGCTGGCACCACGATTCACCCAACCGGACAAACAGGGCCCACAGCCCGGCGAAGGAAGCGGCGACGAGGCCAATACGCACCGCGTAGTGGCCTCGTCGCCGTTCGAGTAGACCCGCTGCGCGGACCTGCCGGGACAGGTCGGCGTAGTCGCTGCCCCGGTGGCGGTTGGCGCCCAGACTGGTGTCGGTCACGATAGCTGCCTTTGCTGGTCGTCCGCCGGTTGCTCAGCGGCGCCGGCTCGACCAGCCGGTCAAGCGGGCCATGAGCTGTTGGAGCTTCTGCTGCGTACCGGGTTTGGCCGCCTGGCGGCGGCCACGCCGCAGCACGTCCCGCCCTCGGGGGCTGTTGAGCAGGCCCTTGATCCGTTGGCTCATCGATCCCGACGTCACCGTGGTCTCCCTCCTGGCCGACTGCACCGGCTCACTCCGGTGCCCTTCACTGTCAGTCTCGCCCGCTGGCCGGTCCGGGCAGGGTGGATTGGACTGATTACGCCGGAACGCGACTGAGACGGGTTCGGCGAGGCATGGAGTCAGTTGGCGGGGGTAGACGCCCGTGCCCGCTTCAGGGACCTGACCGATGGGGGGAGACCGGATGACGAGCGGATCGCAACACCAACCAGGCGGGCCGGGCGAGAAGGCAGGTCAGGCCCGCGACGCAGCCGCAGGCGTCGGACACGATGCGGCGCGAGCTGGCGGCGAGGTGTCGCACCAGGCCATGGCACAGGGCAGGGAGGTGACCGCCGAGACCCGCAGACAGGCGCGCAAACTCGTCGAGGAGACCTCCGCTCAGGCGCGGCTGCAGGCAGAACAGCAGCAGAGGCGTGCCGCCGACGGTCTGCGCACCCTCGGCACCCAGTTGCGGTCGATGGCCGACGGCGGGGACCAGGAGGGTGTCGCCGCCGAACTGGTACGCCGGGGTGCTGATGTCGCCCAGCAGGCGGCGGGCTGGCTGGAGAACCGCGAGCCCGGCGAGCTGCTCGACGAGGTCCGCGACTACGGCCGCCGCCACCCCGGGACCTTCCTCGCCGGTGCCGCGATCGCCGGACTGCTCGCCGGCCGGCTGGGCCGCGCCCTCTCCGCCGGTCAGGGCGGCCCAACCGGCTTGGGCGACCACGCGTCCGGCCGGCCCGAGCAGCATCCCGACGGTCTGCACGTTCCGCCGCCCACGAGCGGAAGGGCTCCCGTGCGGCATGGACCGACCGGCAGCGAGGTGGGTCCATGAGCGCGCCACCGCTCCGGGGCGACGGCGACGACAAGGCACAGCACTCGATCGGCCAGCTCCTCGCCGACGCCAGCCGTGACCTGTCCACCCTGCTGCGCCAAGAGGTCCAACTGGCCAAAGCCGAGCTTCGGCAGGAAGCCCGCACCGCAGGCACCGTCGCGGCCATGGTCGCTGCGGCTGCGATCGCCGGGCTGCTGACCCTGCTGTTCCTGTCCCAGGCGTTGTGGTGGGGCCTGTCCAACGTCATGGACCAGGGGTGGGCGGCACTGATCGTCGCCGTGCTGTGGGGCATCGGCGGCGGCGTCCTCGCTGCCCGGGCGCGACGGCAACTGAGCGCGATCCGCACCCTGCCGCGAACGAAGCAGACAGCGCAGAAGATACCCGACGCCCTCCGGGGCCGCTAGAAACCGGAACGAGGTGAACCGGCATGTCCAGCGATCCCGACCAGATCCGCGCCGAGATCGAGGCCACCAGAACCGACCTGAGCGCCAACGTCGACGCCCTCACCTACAAGGCCAGCCCGCGACGCGCGGTGACGGCACCGGTCAACCGGGCCCGCGGGCGACTCGCCCGCGCCGTCGACAAGGTCATGGGTACGGCGCAGCACGCCCGCGAAGCCAGCAGCCGGCATGCCGCAGGGGCGGCCCACCAGACCACCGACGCCCTGTCGTCGGCCGGGCAGCGCGCCCGAGCCCTACCGGAAGTGTCGAGGGAGCAGACGCAGGGCAGTCCCCTCGCCGCCGGCCTGATCGCCTTCGGGGTGGGGCTGCTCGCCTCATCCCTGATCCCGCCGAGCAACACCGAACAGCAGGTCGCCGAGCGCCTCAAACGGCAGGCTCAGGCACACTCCGGCACGGTCAAGCAACAGGCTGCGGACCTCGCCCACCAGGCACAGGACAACCTACGCGGGCCCGCGCAGCAGGCGACCGAAGCGGTCAAGAGCACCGCGACGCGGGGCGCGGCCGAGGTACGCGACCACAGCACCCAGGCGGCCCGACACATCCGTGAGGAAGCCCGCGACAGCGGAAACCGTCTACGCGACAACCCGTAGGCCCGCAGGACACACCGGGCCGACGGCACGCCCTGACGCTCGTACCCGACCGGCACATCTGCGTGGTCCGCGCCGACCAGATCGTCGGTCTGGTACCGGAGGCGTTCGCCCGTCTCGACGCGCGGGCGCCGCTGACCTGGATCTCAGGTCCCTCCGCCACCAGCGACCTCGAACTCGACCGGGTGGAGGGGGTGCACGGCCCGCGCCGTCTGCAGGTCGTGCTGGTCTGAGGTCGCCGCCAGCAGGACCGGGTAGGCGTAGTAGAGGGTGCCGTACCCGATGGTCTGGGTGACGGCCAGTGTGGCGACCATCCGGCGGCCGTGGGCGGCGCGGTGCCCGCCGGCCAGAGGGCCGGCGGGCACCGTCGTGGCGTTGGTGGGCATCAGCTGCCGCAGCAACCGCCGGCCTGGCCGTCGCCGGCCACGTCGAGGGTGACCAGGCTCAGCGGGGTGGCCAGCAGTCCGCCGGAGATGCCGGTGGTGAGCCCCCGGCCGGCGGGTACGGCGGCAGGCGCGGGCCCGCAGCAGTTGTCACCGGTGACGGACTCGTCGGGGTTGCTGTTGCACACGCCGGTCTCCGGCAGGTCGAGCTGCACGTCGCGGGCGGCGACCCAGTCCCCGGCGAGGGCGGCGGCGATCGAGCGCACCTGCTCGTAGCCGGTGGCCATCAGGAAGGTCGGCGCGCGGCCGTAGCTCTTCATCCCGACGGCGTAGTAACCCGGCTCCGGGTGGGACAGTTCGTCGACCCCGTGCGGCGGCACGGTACCGCAGGAGTGCTCGTTCGGGTCGATCAGCGGGGCGAGGGCGCGGGTGGCGCCCAGCACCGGGTCGAGGTCCAGTCGCAGCTCGGCGGCGATGGAGTGGTCGGGACGGAAGCCGGTCGCGGCGACGATCCGGTCCACGGTGACCGACTCCTCGCTGCCGTCGGCCTGTCGTACGACGACCCGGACGCGGCTGTCGGCCGGGGTGAGGGCGTGCACGGAGAATCCGGTGAGCAGCCGGATCCGACCGGCGTCGACGTGCGCGCGCAGCCGGGACCCGAGGGCGCCCCGGGCCGGGAGGGCGTCGGCGTCCCCACCGCCGTAGGTGCGGACCGGGCTGGCTGAGCGGATCGCCCAGGTCACCTCGGTACCCGGCTCCTCGGCGGCCAACTCCGCCAGGGAGAGCAGGGTGTTGGCGGCGGAATGCCCGGCACCGACGACCAGGGTGTGCCGGCCGGCAAAGCGGTCCCGGTCGGCGCCGAGCACGTCCGGCAGGGCCTGCTCCAGGTACGGGCCGGCGTCGGCCTCGCCCCGGGCGGGCAGGCCGGAGGCGCCGAGCACGTTGGGGGTGCCCCAGGTGCCGGAGGCGTCGATGACGGCCCGGGCGAGGATCTCCTCGGAATCGGCGAGGCGGACCAGGAGCGGCGCCTGTTCGCGGCCGGCGGTGCGCAGCCGGTCCAGGCCGAGGCGGCTGATCGCCACGACCCGGGAGTCGTATCGCACGGCGGGCTTGAGCTGCGGCAACTCGGCCAGGGGCCGGAGGTAGTCGGCGACGAGTCCGGCCCCGGTGGGCAGGACGTCGAGGTCCGGGGCCACCCAGCCCGCCTCGTCGAGCAGCCGCCGGGCGGCGGCGTCGATGTTGTACCGCCACGGGGAGAACAGCCGCACGTGCCCCCAGTGACGTACGGCCGCGCCGGGACCGTCCCCCGCCTCCAGCACGATGCAGGGCAGGCCGCGCTCGTGCAGGTGGGCGGCGGCGGCCAGGCCCACCGGGCCGGCGCCGATCACCACGACCGGTAGTTCTTCCCGGACACTCATCGGAACTCCTCTGGATTGATGGATATCGAATCAGAATGGTGTGGAACGGCTCCGGTGCACGGAGCCGGACGGGTCAGCCGACGACCGGGCTGCGCCGTTCCAGCAGCACGACATCGCGCCAGCGGCCGTGGTGCCGACCGATTCGCTCGCGGACCCCGATGACCCGGAAACCGACTCGTTCGTGTAGAGCCAGACTGGCGGTGTTCTCCGGGAAGATCCCGGACTGGATGGTCCAGATCCCGGCAGCCTCGGTGTCCGTGATCAGGGCGTCCAGCAGCAGGCGGGCCACACCGCGCCGCCGGACGGCCGGATCGACGTAGACCGAGTGCTCCACCACCCCGGCGTAGGCGGCGCGGGCCGAGGTGGGCGAGACTGCGATCCAGCCGAGCACGGTGTCGTCGGTGTCGACGGCGACGAAGCGGTACCCGGGCAGCCGGCCGGCGTCGAATGCGGCCCAGTCCGGAGCCGTGCTCTCGAAGCTGGCGTTGCCGCTGTCGAGTCCGGCCTGGTAGATGGCCAGGACCCGGCCGGCGTCGTCGGTGCGCATCGGTCGGACGGTGATCCCGGACATCAGCAGGCTCCGTTCGGGCTGGGGGCGGGGCGGCCCATGACAACGTCGGCGGCGGACGGGAAGCAGCCGACACAGGCCTCGTTGATCCGGTAGTGGCGGGCGGTGCCGACCGGCTCCACGAGCACGAACCGGACCTCGGTGAGGATCTTCAGGTGCTGGGAGACGGTGGACTGCGCCAGCCCGACCGCCGAGACGATCTCGCCGACGCTCATCGGTCGGGCTTGGCGGGCCAGGTACTCCACGATCTGCACCCGACTCGGGTCGGCCAGGGCCCGGAACCACGACGCGTACCGCCGCGCCGTCGCCCGATCCAGTAGCTCGTCCATCCCGACAACCCCTTTGATCGCCTATCGCCGATTGACGATCGAATCGTACCGACCCCGACCAGCACCCGACACGCCGTGGCAGCACCTGAGCCGACGAGGCTGTCTCGACGAATGTCAAATCAAACAGTTGCACACTGATTAGATAGCCGTCAACCTAGAGGCATGTCGAAGCAGACGGACCTGCTCCACCTCACCGACCCGACCGCCGGAGCCCCCTGCTGCCCGCCCCTGGCGCAGCGCCGCGTACCCGCCGAGACCGCCGCCGTGCTCGCTCCGGCGTTCAAGGCCCTCGGCGACCCGGTGCGGTTGCAACTGATGTCGATGATCGCCTCGGCCGAGGGCGGCGAGGCGTGCGTCTGCGACCTGACACCGGCCTTCTCGCTCAGCGGCCCGACGATCTCGCACCACCTCAAGACGTTGCGCGAGGCCGGCCTGGTCGACGCCGAGCGGCGGGGCACCTGGGTCTACTACCGCGCCCGCCCGGCCGTCCTCCGCCAGCTCGCGGCCCTGCTCACCGTCGCCCCTCCCCCGACCAGCGGAGACTGAGCGGCGCGCCCCGGCCAACCGGCGGGGTCGTTGACCGACCCGGAGGCACCGGGCCGGTCAGCCGGCCGTCGCTGCGCTGGCACAGCACCGGTCGGTGCAGTCCGGTCCGCACCCGCAACCGTGCCCGGCGACGTCGGGGGCGGTACCCGCCGGTACGGCGCAGTCGTCGCACTGCTCACCCCGCCAGGCCTGGACCCCCTCCCGCGCCGCGACGGCGGCGACGACCAGGGCCGCGACCGGGTCCGCCCAGGACCAGCCGACAGTGGCGTTGAGCAGCAGACCGACGAGCACGATCACCGACAGGTAGGTGCACAGCATGGTCTGCACCGAGTCGGCCAGCACGGTCGCCGAGCCCAGCTCGCGACCGGTACGCCGTTTGGCCCACACGAGCGCCGGCATGACCACCACGGACGCCGCCGCGATGCCGATGCCCACCGTCGACGGCTGCGCCTCGCCGACGCCCAGCAACGCGCGCACCGCACCCACGCCCACCCAGACGGCCAGCGCGAAGAACGACACCGCGATCAGACGCAGCGCCAGTCGCTCCCGTGCCTCGGGCAGCCGGGACCGGAACTGCCAGATCACCACCAGGGCGCTGGAGACCTCGATGAAGGAGTCCAGCCCGAAGCCGAGCAGCGCGGTGGAGGACGCCGCCGCACCGGCCGCCACCGCGACAACCCCCTCGACCAGGTTGTAACCGGCCGTCGCGTACGCCAGATGCAGGCTGCGCCGGTGCAACCGGCGGCGGCGGTCCGCCGTCAGCGGCACGGCGGTCATGCCGGTACCGCCGGGGCGAGCGGATCCGGGCGCAGGATGACCGCCGCACCGGTCGCGGCCAGCAGCCCCTCGGCCGCAGCGAGCAGGTCCATCAACTCCGGCCGGGTCAGCGCGTAGAACGACTGGCGGCCCTGCACCCGGTAGTCGACCAGCCCGCAGTCCCGCAGGCAGGCGAGGTGTTTGGACACCGTCGACTGGGCCAGACCCAGCTCACCGGTCAGATCGACCACCCGGGCCTCACCGGCGGCCAGCCGCGCCACGATCCGCAACCGGGTCTCATCACCCAGCGACCGGAACAACGCCACCGCCGGTGTGACGCCGGCGGCCACCGCGGCGGACAGACACTCCGGATCATTGATCGCCATAGCGTGATGATATCGCTGCCTGGCGCTGAATGCATCACCACCCGGACCGCGCACCCGGCGGCACCCCACGACCGCCCCCACCGGCCGACGCGCCACGACTGCTAGCATCATCGCGTGCTGATATCAGGTACGAGTGATGTAATCAGGTTGCTGGCGGACCCGATGCGGGCCCGGATCATCGACCTACTCGCCGACGGGCCCGCCTGCACCTGCCACCTGGTGGAGGACACCGGCGCGAAGCAGCCCAACATCTCCAACCATCTGCGCGCGCTCCGCGATGCGGGCCTGGTCACCGCCGAACCACGCGGCCGTTTCACCTACTACCGGCTCGTGCCCGACGCCCTCGACGGCGTCGCCGGGCACCTGAGGGAGCTGGCCGAGCGGGCCCGGACCAACGCCGGCACTCCCCGGGAGTGCCCGTGACCGCCACCGCCCGCCACGACCCCGCCGAGACCGCCGTGGTCACCCGGCTGTCCCGGCTCGACCGGTTCCTGCCGGTCTGGATCGGCCTGGCCATGGCCGTCGGGCTGCTGCTCGGCCGGAGCGTCCCGGGCCTGGACGACGCGCTCGACGCGGTGCAGATCGGCGGGATCTCCCTGCCCATCGCCCTCGGCCTGCTGATCATGATGTACCCGGTACTGGCCAAGGTCCGCTACGACCGCCTGCACACCGTCACCGACGACCGGCGGCTGCTGCTCTCCTCGCTGCTGCTCAACTGGATCGTCGGCCCGGCGCTGATGTTCGCCCTCGCCTGGATCTTCCTCGCCGACCAGCCCGAGTACCGCACCGGGCTGATCATCGTCGGCCTCGCCCGGTGCATCGCCATGGTGATCATCTGGAACGACCTCGCCTGCGGCGACCGGGAGGCCGCCGCCGTCCTGGTCGCCCTCAACTCCGTGTTCCAGGTGCTCGCCTTCGGCCTGCTCGGCTGGTTCTACCTGGCGGTGCTTCCCGACTGGCTGGGCCTGCCCGGCGCCGAACTGGAGGTATCCGGCTGGGACATCGCCGGCAACGTACTCGTCTTCCTCGGCGTCCCGCTGCTCGCCGGCTACCTCACCCGGCGCCTCGGGGAGCGCGCCCGGGGCCGGGACTGGTACGAGCAGCAGCTCCTGCCGAGGATCGGTCCCGCCGCCCTCTACGGCCTGCTGTTCACCATCGTCATCCTCTTCGCCCTCCAGGGCGACGCCATCACCAACCGGCCACTGGACGTGGCCCTGATCGCCCTGCCCCTGCTGGTCTACTTCGCCGTCATGTGGGCCGGTTCCTACCTGCTCGGCAGGGCGATCGGCCTCGGCTACGAACGCACCACCACGCTGGCGTTCACCGCCGCCGGCAACAACTTCGAACTCGCCATCGCGGTGGCCATCGGCACCTTCGGGGTCACCTCCGGCCAGGCCCTCGCCGGCGTCGTCGGCCCGCTCATCGAGGTACCCGTGCTCGTCGCCCTGGTCTACGTCTCCCTGTGGGCCCGCCGCCGCTTCTTCCACCGTTGACAAGGCATCACCGTGACCACGGCAAGCGGTACGAGGACTGGAAACTCGACGACCCGGCCGGCAAGGGCGTCGAGGCGGTCCGCCCGATCCGCGACGAGATCCGGGTACGGGTGGAGAAGCTGCTCGCCGAACTCTCGCCCACCGGCTGACGCCGCACGCCGGTGTGGGGTGCCCGGGTCGTCAGATCGTGACGACGACCTTGCCCCGGGCGTGGCCGGCCCTGATGTGCCGGATCGCGTCGGCCACCTCCACCAGCGGATAGCTCCGTCCGATCTCCGGGATGAGCTCGCCGGCCTCGATGAGCTGCGTCAGCACCTCGAGGTCGGCCGCGTTCTCCCCCACCACCAGCGGCACTAGCCGGCCGCTGACGAACGGCGACAGCAGCATCGCCCGCAGTTGGCGGTCGAAGCCCTGCAACCAACGGCCGTCGCTGGCCTCCCCACCGACCAGGACCAGGGTGCCCTTCGGCCGCATGGCCCGTCGCAGGTGCGCCAGCGGGCGGTTGCCGGCGGTGTCGATGACGACGTCGTACCGCCGGCCCCGGTCGGTGATGTCGGCCCGGGTGTAGTCGATGACGTCGTGCGCACCCAGCGAGCGGACCAGGTCGACCTTCGACGTGCTGCACACGCCGGTCACCCGGGCACCGGCGTGCCGGGCGAGCTGCACGGCGAACGAACCCACCCCGCCGCCCGCGCCGATGACCAGTACCTGCTGTCCCGCCTGCACCTGCCCTGCCCCGCGTACCGCCTTGAGTGCGGTCTGGCCGGAGACCGGCACGGCGGCGGCCTGCTCGAAGGTGAGGTTGCCGGGTCTGCGTGCGATCTTGCCCACCGGGGCCACCGCGTACTCGGCGAAGCTGCCCCGACCGGCACCGAAGACCTCGTCACCGGGCGCGAACGCGGTGACGTCCGGCCCGACCGCCGCGACGACCCCGGCCAGGTCCAGCCCTGGCACCCGGTTACGGGGCCGGCGCAACCCGGAGGCGAGGCGCACCAGGTACGGCAGGCCCGCCGTCAGGTGCCAGACGCCGGGGTCGACGGCGGCGGCCCGCACCTGGACGAGCACTTCCCCGGCGCCGGGGGCGGGTACGTCGGTGTCGGCCACTTCCAGTACGTCGGGCGGTCCGTACCTGTCCTGCACGATCGCTTTCACTGCGGCTCCTCCTGGTCGGTCGGGTACTGGAAGACCTCGGTGAGGGGGACACCGAAGACCTCGGCGATCTGGAACGCCATCTCCAGCGACGGCGAGTAGCGGCCCTGCTCGATGGCGATGACGGTCTGCCGGGTCACACCGATACGGCGGGCCAGTTCCGCCTGGGTCATCTCGCCGTGGGCGAATCGCAGGGCGCGGATGGTGTTGGTGATCCGGGTCGGCTTCACCATGACTGGAAGCCCCGGCGGTAGGCGACGATCTTCGCGACCGACCCGACCACGGCGGAGAGCACGAAGCACAGGTAGAGCACGTTGGCGATCCAGAAGTGGTCCCACTCGACCAGCGCCATGCCGAGCGCCGCGACACCGCCGACGATGACGAACGACTGGCCGATGTACTCACCGAGCCGGTTGATCTCGCGGTCCCGCTGGTCCTTCTGGTTGGCGCCCTCGGGTGCGACGACCGAGATGGCGATGTGCAGCACGATCGAGACCACGATGGAGCCGACGACGGTGCCCAGCAGCGCGGCCCGGTAGGGCGCCTCGACCAGCGGGATGCCGGCGGCGCGGTCGAGAACCAGGACGACGTACGTCAGGTAGGCGCCGATCGTGACCAGCGCCATCGTCCAGGCGCGTTTCTCCTCGAAGGCCATACCCACCTCCTCATGTAAAGAATTCTTGACAGGGTCAAGGTAAATCAGAGCCGACATCATGTCAAGAATTCTTGACTCTACCCCCCACGACGGCAGCGCCGGGTGGATCGGGGCCCTTCCGCATCCTGGATGCCACTTGCCTTCCAGGCCGACACATGCCAGGCTCCCTGTCGGTAATTCCTATCGGACAAGTAGGTTTAGTAGGAACCTGGAGGAGGTGCGCCCATGATGACCAGCTTCCCGGCGGTGATCGCCTCCGCCACCGCCTTCTCCGGTCCGGCCCTGACCGCCCGTCGGTACCTCGACCACGGCCGGTTCAGCAGTTGTCGCTGTCGCTGCCGCTAGCCCACCGGACGGACCCGGACGGAACCGGGTCGGCCGCACCCCGTACCTGACGTACCCGGTGGACCCGTGGTCACCTCGCCGTACCGGGCACGCGTCCCAGCCCACGCACCGGACATCCGCCGTCGCGGTAGCAGCCCATCCGGGCGGACATCCCGCGCCCACCGGCAGCACCCCATCGCAGAACCGGAGACCAGACATGCCCCACCCGCCGACCCTCGTCCCACTGCACGAACTGTGGTTCACCCGGTGCCCGGTGCCCACCGCGACCGGCATCGCCGCCGACCGGGGCGCCTTCGACGCGGAATTCTCCGGCGACGGGATCCAGGTCCGCTCCTTCCAGGACCGGCCGGCGAACGGCTACCGCGAGGAACACTTCACCCACGCGCACCGGACGCTGATCCGGGAAGGCGGCAACGTTCCGGCGCTCTGGGCCCGGTCGACAGGAGCGGACACCCGTCTGATCGGCCTGACCTGGATCGAGGAACGCCAGGCCATCCTGGTCCGCGCCGGCGACGGTCCGACCACCCCCGAACAGCTACGCGGGCAACGCCTCGCCATACCCCGGCACCCGGTCCCGATCGACTTCTGGCGGGCGATGGCCCTCAAGGGGTTCGCCGGAGCCCTCGCCGCCGCCGGTCTGGACCTGACCGACGCCCACCCGGTGGACGTACCGGCCGACGGGCGGCACCGCGGGCAGTGGGAGACGGAACTGGCCGCACTCGCCCGGGGCAAGGTCGACGCCGTCTACGTCAAGGGCGCCCTCGCCGTCGAATCCGCGCGCCGCCACGGTGTCGCGGTCGGCATCGAACTCGACGACCTGCCGGATCCGCGCAGCCGGATCAACAACGGCACGCCCCGGCCGATCACCGTGGCCGGGTGGCTGCTCGACGAGCGACCCGACCTGGTCGACCGGTTCCTCGCCGTGCTGATCGAGGCGGCGGACTGGGCCGCCGGGCACCCGACCGAGGTCGCCCGGATCCTGTCCGCCGAGACCGGCGCCGGTACCACCGGCGTGGCCGGGGCCTACCGCGCCGGCCAGCACCGCACCCTGCACCCCGATCTCTCGCCGGAGCGCCGCACGCTCCTCGCCGAGCAGGAGCGCTTCCTGCGTGACCACGGCTTCCTCGCCGCGTCCGTGGACGTACGCGGCTGGGCCGATCCCGAACCGCTGCGGCGTGCCCACGAGTTGGTCACCCGTCGGCGGCAGACACCGGCGACGCCGGTACCTCCTCCGGCGACGCCGGGGGACCGCACAGGAGATTGATATGAGCAGCTCAGACCAGACATTCCGCGGTACCCGTCGTCCACTACGCGCCCTGGTCGGCGCCGCCGCGCTGATCGCCGTACTGGCCGGGACGGCCGGCTGCGGATCGTCGCAAGCGTCGACCGACGGCCGGGACGGTGGGACCGTCACGCTCCGCATCCCCGACCCCGGCAACGAGGGTGTGCTGGCCCGGGGCAAGAAGGACGGCAGCCTCGACACGGCACTGTCCACCGTGGGCGCCCGGGTGGCGTGGACCGGTAGCGCCGGGCCCTTCGCGCCCGCCGCCCAGGCGATCAACGCCAACCAGCTGGACGTGGCGCTCGGCTCGATCACCTCCGCCGTCGGCGCCCTCGCCACCAGCCCCGGCTTCACCCTCTTCGCCGCCGCCCAACCCGACCCGGTCGGCGAGGGCATCCTGGTCAGGGCCGACTCCCCGATCCGCGGCGTCGCTGACCTGGCCGGCCGAAAGGTGGCGGTCAACCAGGGCGGCACCGGGGAGTACCTGCTGCTGCGGGCGCTCGCCACCGCCGGGGTACCCGCCGACCGGGTACAGCGGGTCTACCTGCGCCCGGACCAGTCGGCACCGGCCTTCGACTCCGGCCAGGTCGACGCCTGGGCGAGCTGGAGCACCTACGTGGTCTCGGCGCTCGCCGGCGGCGCCCGGATGCTGGTCGACGGCCGTACCCTCGGCTCGGACAACGCCACCGTCTGGGCGGTACGGTCCGCCTTCGCCAGGGAACACCCCGAGGTGGTCCGGGCGCTCTACACCTACCTGCACGACAGCAGCGTGGCGTACCGGCAGAACCCGGAACCGTACGTCAACGTCTTCACCGACGCCGGACCGCAGTCGGTCAACGGCCGGGCGAAGGAGATCACCCTCGACTTCGCCCGCCAGGGCTCCCCGGTGGAGCCGATCGGCCCCGACCTGCTGCGCCGGTTCGACGCGGTGGCCCAGTTCTTCGTCGACGCCGGGGTGACGAAGCAGAAGGTGGACGTCGGGGCGCACGTCCTCGACGTGGCGACCCTGCCGGGGAGCCGACCGTGAGCGTGGCCACCGCACCCGTGCAGCCGTCGCGGTCGGAACCGCCCGCGCCGGCCCACCCGGACGCCACCCGGGCGGCGCGGGCCGCCGGTCTGATCGCACCGCCGGTCCGGTACCGGCCGGGCCGTCCCCGCTGGGTCACCACAGCCCTGCGCACCCTCGGCCCGGTCACCCTGCTGCTGCTCTGGTACGTCAGCTCGGCGACCGGCCTGCTGCGGCCGGCGCTGCTCGCCTCACCCGGTCAGGTGGTCGGCGCGGTCGGCGAACTGTGGGGCAACGGTCAGCTCCCCGACGCGCTGACCACCTCGCTGACCCGCTCGGCGCTCGGGCTGGCCTGCGGTCTCACGGCCGGGCTGGTGCTCGGCGTGACCACCGGCCTGAGCCGGCTCGGCGACGAGCTGGTCGACTCGACCATGCAGGTACTGCGCACGGTGCCGTTCCTCGCCCTGGTACCGCTGTTCATGGTCTGGTTCGGCATCACCGAGAGCGCCAAGATCATCCTGATCGCGGTGGCCACCACGTTCCCCATGTACGTCAACGCGGCCAGCGGGGTCCGCACCGTCGACCCGAAGACGATCGAGGCGATGCAGTCGTTCGGGATGGGCCGGTGGCGGCTCATCCGGGAGGTCGTCCTGCCCGGCGCGCTGCCCGCGCTGCTGGTCGGGCTCCGGCTGTCGATGACCCTCAGCGTGATCGCCCTGATCGCCGCCGAGGAGATCAACGCGACCGCCGGCATCGGCCACCTGATGACCCAGGCACAGAACTACGCGCGTACCGACATCCTCGCCCTCTGCATCATCATCTACGGCCTGCTGGGGCTCATCGCCGACGCGCTGGTACGCGCCCTGGAATGGTCGCTGATGCCGTGGCGCCGGACCGGGAGACGCCGGTGAGCGGCGCGGAGGGCACCGCCACGGTGCACGCCCCACCGGCGATCCACGTCCGTGGCCTACGCCGGGTGTTCGGCGAACGCGCCGTGCTCGACGGGCTGGACCTGGACGTGCCGAGGGGCGAGTTCCTCGCCCTGCTCGGCGCCAGCGGCACCGGCAAGACCACCCTGCTGCGCATCCTCGGCGCGCTGGACCGCCCCGACGCCGGCACCGTGCTCGTGCCGCGCCGCCGGACCATCGTGTTCCAGGAACCCCGGCTGGTACCGAACAAACGCGTCCTGGGCAACGTCACCATCGCGATGCCCCGCGACCGGGCCACCCGCCAGACCGGGCTACGCGCCCTGGCCGAGGTCGGCCTGGACAGCCACGCCGACGCCTGGCCGGCCACCCTGTCCGGCGGCGAGGCACAGCGGGTGGCGCTGGCCCGCGCGCTGGTCCGCGAGCCGGAACTGCTGCTGCTCGACGAACCCTTCGCCGCACTCGACGCGCTGACCCGGCTGCGCATGCAGGACCTGGTCGGGGAACTGTGCGCCCGGCACCGCCCGGCGGTCCTGCTGGTCACCCACGACGTCGACGAGGCGATCCGGCTCGCCGACCGGGTCGCCGTACTCCGCGACGGGGTGCTGGTCCGCGACGAACGCGTCACCGCAGCACGCCCCCGCGACGCCACCACATCCGCCTTCCGTGCCCTGCGCGACCGGCTGCTCGTCGACCTCGGCGTCCGCCGTCCCGAACCGGAACCCGTCACCGCCGACGCCACCCCGGCCGAACCATCCCTGAGGAGAACCCCATGACCATCACCATCGGTGTGCACCGCAGCAACCCGTCGCTCTACCATTTGGCCCGCCTCGGCCTGGCCGAGCAGGCACTGGCGCCGTTCGGGGAGACGGTGGCGTGGCACGAGTACGCCGACGGCACCGCCACCGCACGGCTGCTCGTCGAGGGTGTCATCGACTTCGGCGGCACCGGGTCCACGCCACCGCTGACCGGCCAGGCACAGGGGTACGACATCGTCTACGTCGCCGTCTCCGCACCCCGGCCGGACCACGGCGCGCTGCTGGTCGCCGAGAACGGTCCGGTGCGGACGGTGGCCGACCTCACGGGCGGCACGGTGGTCTTCGGCGTCGGTTCCTGGCAGACCCACCTGCTGGCCAAGGCGCTGCACGACGCGGGACTGTCGTACCAGGACATCGTCGCGCAACGCCCCACCGAGTCACCGGTCCCGCCGCTGGCCCGGCTGCTCGCCGGGGAGATCGCCGGCTGGGTCGCCCAGGAGGCGGAACTCGCCGCGGCACGGCGGCGCGGCGGCGTCCGTACCCTGGTCGACACCGGCTCGGTCATCTCCGACCGGTCGGTCTTCTTCACCCGCCGCGACGTGGCCGAGCAGCGCCCGGACGTGGTGGCCACTCTGGTCGGCACGCTCCAGCAGGCGGACAACTGGGTCGCCGACCACCTCACCGAGGCCGCTGCCCGGGCCGCCGCCGACATCGGCGGGAACGAGTCCGACTGGCACACCGCGCTGGGTGGACTGCCCTGGCGGTTGCAGAGCGTACCCGCCGGCTTCATCGCCGAACAGCAGGAGGCGGCGGACATCCTCGCCCGGGCCGGCTACCTGGACCACCCGATCACCGTCGCCGACGCCGAGGTCACCGCGCTGGCCCCACTGGTCGACGCCGCGCTCGCCACAGTGACACCGGTCCCGGCCGGACGGGGACGGTGAACTGACATGGGCACCGAGGTGCTGTGGTACATCATCCCGCGCGAGGGCCGGTACCCCTGGGAACCGGCCGGCCGCCGCCCGGTCGACCTGGGCTACCTGCAACACCTGGCCGGCGCGGTGGACCGGCTCGGCTACACCGGTGCGCTGCTCGCCACCGACCGGTACGACGTGTGGCCGCTGGGCAGCGCCCTGGCGGCGGCGACCAGCCCCCGGTTCAAGCCGCTGCTCGCGGTGCACCCGGGCCTGATCTCGCCGACCCTGCTGGCCAAGTCCGCGCTCACCTTCGACCACCTGTTCGGGCCCCGGCTGCGGTTCAACGTGGTCAACGGGTCGACCGACACGCTGCGCCGCTACGGGCTGCACCTGGAACCCGAGGAGCGCTACCGGCTCAGCGCCGAGTACTGGCAGATCGTGCGGCGACTCACCTCCGGTGAGGTCTTCGACCACCAGGGGACCTACTACGACCTGCGCGATGCCGGGGCGGACCTGCGGGACCTGCCCCCGGTGCAGGAAGGGGGCATTCCGCTGTGGTTCGGTGGCTCGTCGGCGGCCGGCATCGAGATGGCCGCCGAGCACGTCGACGTCTACCTCACCTGGGGTGAACCGCCGGACCTGCTGGCCGAGAAGCTGGACCGGGTACGCGAGCGGGCCAAGGCGTACGGCCGTACCCTGCGGCTGGGCCTGCGGCTGCACCTGATCGTGCGGGACACCGAGGACGAGGCGTGGGCCGCCGCCGACCACCTGCTCGACGTCACCAGCCGGGAGACCTACGCCCGGCAGTTGGCCGCGCACGGCGCCGACGACGGGGTGGGCTGGCAGCGGCAGTTCCGCCAGCACGGCGGACGGGTACCGGCCCGCGCCCGGGAACTGGAGACCTACCCCAACCTGTGGCCCGGGATGGGGCTGTTCCGCCCCGGCCCGGGTACGGCGGTGGTGGGCAGTACCCGGCAGGTGATCGACCGGCTCCAGGAATTCCAGGCCCTCGGGGTGGACACCTTCATCCTCTCCGGCAACCCGCTGCTGGAGGAGGCGTACCGGGTGGCCGAGACGGTACTGCCCGCCCTGGGTGTGCGGTCCGGTCCGGCCGGGGCGGGACACTCCTGAAGGGCCTGTCCACAGCGGACGGAAGGTGGCCGTGGACGGTACCCGTCGCCGTTCACGGCCTACCCCGCCGGCCCATCGGATGAGTAATCTGATCCCCGACGTGGACATAAATCGATTGAACGGGTGATCCGAACTCCAGCCCCCGCACCACCGCCTGCTGACCGACTCGGCGTTCCCCACCACCGACAACGACCGGAGAAGCGATGAGCCGCTGGACCCCCGATCCGACCTTCTACCCCTCGCCGCGCGAGGCGGCGAACGCCCCGGCGGAGAAGCTGGCGTACGTCGCCGCCTTCGACCGCAGCGCCAGCCGCCCCGACGCGATCGCCGTCCTGGACACCGACCCGGACTCCCCCGACTACGGGAAGGTGGTCGGCTGGACCGACCTGCCGTACGTCGGCGACGAGCTGCACCACTTCGGGTGGAACGCATGCAGCAGCGCCCTCTGCCCCACCGCGCCGCACCCGCACGTCGAGCGGCGCTACCTGATCGTGCCGGGCCTGCGCTCCTCGCGGATCCACGTCATCGACACCCAACCGGATCCGCGCCAGCCCACCGTGGTCAAGGTGATCGGGCCGGAGGAGCTGGCCAAGCGCGCCGGCTACTCCCGCCCGCACACCGTGCACTGCGGGCCCGACGGCCTCTACCTCTCGGCGTTGGGCGGCGCCGACGGCGAGGAAGGGCCGGGCGGTATCGCCATCCTCGACCACACCACCTTCGAGGTACGCGGGGCGTGGGAGGCCGACCGGGGACCGCAGTACCTCGCCTACGACTTCTGGTGGCACATCAACCACGACGTCCTGGTGACCAGCGAGTGGGGCACCCCGTCGATGATCGAGGACGGGATCGTCGGTGAACTCCTGCTCGGCCGCAAGTACGGGCACGCCCTGCACTTCTGGGACCTGGCCAAACGCCGGCACGTGCAGCGGGTCGACCTGGGCGACCAGTACCAGATGCCGCTGGAGCTGCGCCCGGCCCACGATCCGACGAAGACGTACGGCTTCGTCGGCGTCGTGATCAGCGTCGAGGACCTCTCCGCCTCGGTCTGGCTGTGGCACCGCGACGGCGACACCTGGGCGGTCACCAAGGTGATCGACATCCCGGCCGAGCCGGCCGAGCCGGCGGACCCGGCCGACCTGCCGGATCTGCTCAAACCGTTCGGCGCGGTACCGCCCCTGGTCACCGACATCGACCTGTCAGTCGACGACCGGTTCCTCTACGTCTCCTGCTGGGGCACCGGCGAGCTGCGCCAGTACGACGTGAGCGACCCGTTCCACCCGGTGCAGACCGGCTCGGTACGGCTCGGCGGAATCGTCCGGCGCACCGCGCACCCGGCCGCCCCGGACGAGCCGCTGGCTGGCGGACCGCAGATGGTGGAGGTCAGCCGGGACGGCCGTCGGGTGTACGTCAGCAACTCCCTCTACGGCGCCTGGGACGACCAGTTCTACCCCGACGGGGTCGGGGCCTGGCTGGCCAAGCTCGACGTGGACGTCGACGGCAGCGGCGGACTCACCCCGGACCAGCGGTTCTTCCCGCGCGGCGAGGAGTTCCGGGGCCTGCGGGTGCACCAGGTCCGGTTGCAGGGCGGGGACGCTTCCTCCGACTCCTACTGCTTCCCGTGACCGGTGCGACCTGGGTGGCGCTGCTCACCCTCGGCGCGTTCCACGGCCTGAACCCGGCGATGGGCTGGCTCTTTGCCGTCGCCCGTGGCCTACAGGAACGCGACCGGGGGGCGATGCTGCGCGCCCTGCCACCGATCGCGCTCGGTCACCTCGCCTCGGTCGGCATCGTGGCCGCCCTGGTCACCGCGACCCGGTCGGTCACCGCCAGCACCGCGCTGGCCGTCGTCGGCGGGGTGCTGCTGGTCGGGTTCGGGCTGTGGCGGCTGCTCTCCGAACGCCACTTCCGCTGGGCGGGTATGCGCCTGTCGGCGGCCCAGCTCGCCGGCTGGTCGTTCCTGATGTCCTCCGCCCATGGGGCCGGCCTGATGCTGCTGCCGGTGCTGGTCGCCGCGCCGACCGGGGCGGCCGGCGGGCACGCCGGCCACCTGGAAGCGGCGCCGGTCGGCGCGCTGCTCGGGTTGACCGCGGCCGGCGTGCACACCCTGGCCATGTTCGGCACCGCGCTCGTCATCGCGGTTCTGGTGTACGAGGTGGTCGGGGTCGGCGTGCTGCGTACCGCCTGGTTCAACGTCGACCGGCTCTGGGCGGGCGTACTGGTCGCCGCCGGGGTGTTCACGCTGATCCGGGCGGCCTGACGATCCCTCGGGGCAGGGCGGTGCACCGTTCCTGCCCCGAGGGGACGTCCCTGGTCGACAGCCGCAGCAGACCTCCGACTCGCCGCCTGTCGAGCTGCACCGTCTGCGCCAGCACACCAGGGCCGACTGTCCCGCCGACCTGACACCGGCCACCCACTGCGGGCCTGACCGGTGTCGACCACCGCTCTGTGATCCACTCGATTTCCTGGTAGTCGCGGTGTCAGCCCCGATCCGACAGCCCGTTTTCCTGAAAACGGAGTGGATCGAGGGGGGTCGGCAGCGGCGTCAGGGACGACGAGTACGGGCGCCCAGCCCGGCGAACCGCCCGGTGTCCAGCCAGTCGTCCCCGTCGTCGCGCACCGCGCAACCGGCCGTCCGGAGCCGCTCGGCGATCCGCTTGAGCGTCCGGGCACTGCCGTCGAAGCGGATCACGTCGCGGCCCTCGATGTCGGGGAAGGGCCGCAGGTGACCGATCCCGATGACGACAGTGCGGTCCGGGTGCAGGGCGAACGCCATACCCGCCTCGAACAGCACGTCCGGGCGCGCCTGACCGGTGGGCCGGGCCTCGTACTCCGGGTCGTCGCTGTCCCCGAGGTGCGGGTGCAGGCGCACCACGTCGTCCGGGGTGAGCAGTACGACGGTCGCCTGGACGTGCGGGAACGCACCGGCGATGACCTCCCCGCGGTACGGGCTGGCACTGCCCGTACGCCGGATGCTCTCCTCCCGGTCGACCGGGTGCAGGTCCAACGCCTGCAGGAAGCCCCACCACACCTTCCGTGCCTGCTCGTCCCGACCGTGGATGACGAACACGTCCCGTGGGTCGGGGCTGCGGGCGGTCCGCCCGGCACCGCCGGTGGCTGGGGCGGGCGCCGATCCGTCGACCGGTTCGTGGCCGAGGGCCGACGCGAAGAGGTCCGGTGCCGCCCGGGTGCTGCCCTCCCGGGCCTGCCGGCGCAGCGCCGCCTGGAAGTGCTCGCGGACCTCCGGCGCCATCCGTGGCTCCAGGTCGCGTAGCCAGTCGGGGATCGGGCGCATGGTGTCGGCGCACGCCCGCACCGCCATCCCGGCCAGGTCCACGTCGTGGTCGAGCAGGACGGTCACGAACCGCTGGCATTCCGCTGCCGACGCCACCCGGACCGCCGCCGTGATGGCGCCCGACCAGGAGTACGACAGGTTCTCCCGCCACCGGGTGGCCTCCGGCGCGATGGCGTGCAGCAGTCGGGCCGCCTCGGTGATCAGGTCGAGCGCCATCGGGCCGCCGACCCGCTTGACCAGGTAACCCAACTCGGTGAAGCAGGCGGTGAACGCGGTCCGTTCGGCGGTCACCGTCAGCCGGTAGCCGGCGTCGCGGACCAGCGCGAAGACAGCCCGGGTGAACGACCGCAGCCGGACCGGGGTCGTCGGCAGCGGGACGAGTCGGGCATGGGTGGCGACGAGTGCCTGGCGGGCCAGCATCTCCCGGGTCCGTAACTGTTCGGCGCTCCGGTCACGCGGTCCGCCCGGGTCGGCCAGCTGTCTTCGGGCCGGTACGCCCTCGGCGACGACGGCCCGTAACGGTTCCAGCAGCGGGTTGGGATCGACCGCGACCCAGTCCGGTGACCGCAGGGCCGCCAGGACCAGCTCGAGAACGTTGATCGTCAGACCGGGCCCCGCCTGCCCGCCCAGCAGCGGTGCCAGCTCATCCGGCCCGGGGGCCCGCTCGACACCACGCTCCAGCAGCAACCGCCACAGGATGTATCCCTGGCGGCGGTCCTCATGGTCGTCCGATTCCACCAGGCGCGACCGCAGCGACCGCAACTCGCCGTGGTATTCGGTGAGCAGCTGCGCGGTCACCATGTCCATTCCCCGCAGTACGGCGAACAGGTGACCCACGGCGACCGAGGCGCCGGCCTCGACGAGGTACTCGAAGGCGGCCCGCGAGCCGGCCCTGGCGGCGTACTGGAGGCGGGCCAGGACCAGACTCCCCCGGACCTCCTGCGGCACCTGCCGGCCGGTACCGGAGAGGATCGAGCGGAGCGCGTCGGCCGCGTCCGCCCGGCCGGCCAACGCGGCCGGGACCAGCAGCGGCAGCAGCGCGTCCCGGTCGTACCAGTGGTCGGCCGGCACGTCCGTGGGCAGTGCCGCGAGCAGGTGGTCGTCGGCCACGTCGGTGTTGTGCAACGCGAACCCGAACAGCATCGGCACCGGGCGTCCCCCGCCACGGTCCCGGCCGGCCGGCAACCGGGTCAGTTCCGTACGGCACCGCCGCCGCGCGTACCCGGTCAGCGGGGTGACCACGGGGTCCGGGTCGGCGAGCGCCTCGCCCAGCAGGGTGCACACCCCGTCCTGCCGGGACACGTCCGGTTCCCGCAGCAGCACGTCCAGCAAGGCCTCCGCCTCCTGCGGACCGAGGGTGGCGGCCGCCCCGGCGCAGGCCCGCAGCTCGGCCCGGCGGCCCGCCCTGCTCCACGTCGACCCCGCCGCCGGCTGTCCGGATTGCCGGTCGGCCCGGTTGCCGCCCCGGGCATCCCGTTGGTCGCCCCAGGCGTCACGCCGGCCACCGGCGTCGCGCCGCGCGGGCGGGCCGAGCACCGCGCAGATGTGCACCAGCAGCTCCACCCCGGACAGCACGGCGAGGCGTTCGGCCCGCAGTACGGCGTACTCCCGCTCCAACCGCTCCGTGCTGTGTGTGCTGTGCACGCAGCGGACCTGCTCCTCGACCACGGTCAGCACCTCGGCCGGCAGTGGGACGTCGACGGTGATCCGGCGCAGCAGGGCGAGGATGTCCGCCATCCCGTCGATGTTGCGGGTCGCGGCGAAGCCGTCGAAGAACCGGGCGAGTTCCCGCGCACACCAGCCTGGTTCGTGGGCGGACAGCGGTTCGAACAGTTGGAGGTGGATGTCGAAACGTCGGCGCCACTCGTCCGGGCGCTGGCGCAGCAACCACTCCAGGCAGTCGTGGTCGAGCAGGAACCGGCGGGCCCGCTCCGGATGGCTGGCACAGAACCGGGCGACGGCGGCCAGCACCTCGAAGGCCAGGGTCCCGCCGGGCCCCCGGGCCCGTTCCCAGCAGATCGCCAGTTCGTCGGCGACCCGTTCGAAGTCGGTGTGCCGGACCGACGGCAGCAGGCGCAGGTAGTCCCGCACCGCGTCGAGGTGGCCGGTGCGCAGCGCGGTGCGGGCCGGCTCCCGCAGCGTGGGGCCCGGGTCGGTCATCCGGGCGTAGGTCCGCATCGCCAGTGTGACCAGGTTCGCGTCGCCGGTCAGCCAGCCGGCGAGGATCTCCTCGCTCTGCCCGGACGACACCCGGTGGTCCCGCCCCGCCAGTAGCAGGGTCTGCGCGGCGACCTCCCCGTAGAACAGGTCGAGGGGGTCGGCGGCGACCTGGGCGGCCAGCCCGGCCAGAACCCGGGGCCCGGCGGCGGCCACGCCGCGCGCGGCGGCGTGCTCGAAGAAGGTCTGGTGGAAGAAGCGCAGGCGTTGGCTGTCGGCCGGCAGCACCAGCACGCCGCGTTCGTGTAGTTTCCCGATCGCCGCCCCGGCCTGCGCGCCGGACAGCCGCGCGAGCTGGCGGGCCCGCTCCACCAGCCAGGTCGTGTCCGACTCGACCAGGCCGGCGGTCAGCAGCGCCAGGCCGACGGCCTCGGCCTCCCGGGTCAGGTCCGGTCCGCGCTGCGGATCCGCCGGGCCCCGGTGGTCCTCCTCGATCCGGCGCCACCAGAACCGTTCGTAGAGCCCGATGGTGTCGACATCGGTGGGTGGATCCTCGTCCGGGGCGTACAGCTCGAACAGCAGCCGCATGGCCAGTGGGATCCGGCACACCTCGCGCAGCGGCAACCCGCGCAGCGACGCGTCGTGGACCGACCGGATCACGTTCGGCGCCCGGTCGGCGGCGTAGAACACCCGGGCGTACGCCGCGATCGCCGCCGACTGCTCGTCGCGGTCGTACGGCCCGAGGCGGATCCCGGTGAGGGAGCCACCGGTACCCGGCCGGTCTCCCTCACCGGCGTAGTCGATGTCGAGCTGGCGTGCCTCGACGGGCCGGCTGGTCACCAGGGTGGGTACCCGCCGGGTGGCGGCGGCGGAGAGCAGGGCGTTCACCCGGCCCCGGGTCTGCCGGTGCTGGAGGAGCAGATCCAACGTGTCGACCAGCAGCACGACCGGCAGACCGGCCGCCTGGCAGTCGGTCAACGCCTCGTCGATCGCGTCGACCGTGACCGTTGCCGGCGTGCCGGCCTCGTCGACCAGCGCGGACGCCGGGACCACCAGCGGGAAGCGGCCGATGGCGGTCAGCCGTTGGTGCAGCCGCCACAGCAGGACGGTCTTGCCGTGCCCGGCCTCACCGATCAGCGCGGTGACCGACGGCGAGGTCAGCCGTTCGAGCAGGGTCGTCTCGACGGTGCGGGGAACGTAGGCGCCGCGACTGAGCCGTACGTCGGAGCTGCCGCCCCGGGAGGCGATGAGATCGTTGTCGGCGACCGCCTGCGCGCTGACCTCCAGCAGACGTCGCAGCGGCACCGACCGGGGTACCGCCGGGATGCTCGCCTCGCCGGACAACCGCCGTCCACCTCCGCCGCCGTCACCGCAGCGCCGGTACCTGGCGGTGATCAGCGCGCTCTCCTCCGCGATCGTATCGGTCGTGCCGCTTCCGGCTCCGGTCAGCCGTGGTGGCGCCGGGACCGCCGTCAGAGGGTACGGATGAAGGCCGCCACCTCCAGCAGGTTGATCCGGTCGACGTCGTCGGGGTGGATGAGGACCCGGAACTCGCGACAGAGTTGCGCCTCCCGGGACCGGGCGACGAACGACAGCAGGATCATCTTGAGCAGGCTCTCCCGGTCGAGAGCGTCGATGCGGGCCAGCCCCGAACCCAGCAACGGGATGGCCAACTGCCCCCGCTGGCCGTGCCGGTAGACCGCGTCCCAGAGCCCGTTGAGACTCAGCCACAGGTTGTCCACGCTGGAACGGGCGACGTAGTCGGTGCCCATCCGGCTGTAGGCGACCGCGAAGATCCGCCGGCCGGAGCGGTGCAGCACCGCGACCGTGCCCAGCGGGTACCGCAGCAGGTTGCCCTTGGGTTTGGCCCGGCGGGTCTCCCGGCCGGTCGGGCTGACCCCGGCGAGCGCGGCGCGCAGGTCACGGTCCAGCCGCTTCGCGTCACCGCCGTAGAGCCGCTGCACCAGCTGCCCCTGCACGCTGTCGCTGCTGATCAGCTCGCGGTCGTCAGTGGCGGTGTCGAACGTGTCGGAAAAGCCGACGACCAGGTCCACCTCCTGGTCGAACAGGTCACCGACCTCGACGGTGATGCTCATCGCGGGGTGGGTGAACTCGTACTGCAGCCGGCGTCGGGGGTAGGCCCGCACCATGCCCCACACCAGGCACGACGACACCGCCGCGATGATCACCACGGTGGTGTCCGGCATGACGGTGGGGACCAGTTGCGCGCCGAGTTGCACCACTGCGGAGATCAGACCGAAGGCCGCCAGCACGTTCGTGGCGAGCAGTCGGAGACCGCGGGCGGTACCGAACAAGGAACGCAGCCCGTAGGTGAGCTTCAGCATCGATCATCAGACACGGACGTCGGCCCCCGGCTAGTCACCATCATCGTTCCCCATGGTGCCCTGACGGCGCACCCCGACCGGGACCCGCCGGGCCCGGACGGGGCGGCAGCGCGTGGGGCGCAGCTACCGTCCCGTCCGGCCCACATCCGCAGGTGGAACGGGGTCGCGGGGGTCAGTACGTGACGGTCACGCCCATCTGGCGCCAGGTCTGGCGGCCCACCACACCATCCACTGTGATCTTGCGCATCTCCTGGTACCAGCGCACCCCCGCCCCGGTGCGGTCGTCGAACGTGCCGGTCGCCGGGCCGCAGTACCGCTCACCGATGAACCGTTGGACGAACGCCACGTCGTCGCCGGTCATGCCCGCCCGCAGGGTACGGGAGCCGGCGGCGGTCCGGGGTGGCTGCGGCGTCGGCCGGAGCGCCTCGTGCAGGGCCGCGACGGTACGCAGGCCGACGATCCCGTCGACTGTCAGCTTCCGGGCCTGCTGGAAACTCCGTACCCACGCCTCGGTCTTCGGGCCGAAGTCACCGTCGACGGTGAGCCTGCCACCGAGCCGGTTGGCGATGGTCTGCAACTCCCGTACGTCGCTGCCCTCGCTGCCGACCCGCAGCACCCGGTCACCGAGCTTCGGTACCGGCGCTGCGGCGATGCCCCAGCCGCGTTGGCTGCGTTCCAGTGCCGGGGTGTGGCTGACGCTGACGTGCAGGTGCCCCTCGTGCGGGTTGCTGCCGGTGTAGCGGGCCGGGGCGAACCCGCGTGACCGGCTCCAGATCGTCCGGTCGAAGATGACGTACTGCGTCGACGGGTGCGCGATGCAGCGACGGACCACCAGCATGGGGTCGATGCCGTCGGCGTCGATGTCGAGCGCGTTGACCGAGCGGTTGTCCGCGTCCGGGTTGTGGTCGGAGGGCCGGGCCTGGTGGGCGGCGTCGCCGATCCAGCCGTCCGAGGCACGGTCCCGGTGCGGCCAGCGCCGGTCGATCTCGTCCCGCAGTACCCGGAGTACCGGGGCCAGGTGGTAGCCGGCCAGGCCGACCGTGGTGTCCCCGGTCGGCTCCTCCTCGTCGGCGTGCAGGTCGTAGTCGACCGGCTCGCCGATGTGTTGCTCCGGCGCGGTGGTCTCTGCCGACGGGTCGACGTCCGCCGTCGGCGGGGCGGCCCGGCCGGCTGCGGCGGTGGCGGGTATCTCGGTCACCAGGGGCTCCACGTCGGCCCGGACGGCGGACACCTGCCAGCAGAACGCGTGCCCGGCCGGTGACCCGTCCGCCGTGCGGACCCGGAACGCCCCGTCGCGGACCCGGGACGCGGCGAGCGCGCATACCGGCTCGTCGTCGTCGAACAGCGGGGTGAGCTGGACCGTCCGCCCCTCCGGCAGGGTCAGCGCCTCGAAGTAGTCGGGCAGGGTCACCGTGGCCGTACCGTCGACCAGCCGCCCCTCACCCCGGTAGTAGACGCCGTTCTCCGGCCCCTCCAGCGCGGCGTGTACCAGCAGCCGCCGGTCCGGGGTCTCCGGATCGTCCAACGGGTGCGGGATGACGAACTGCTTCGTGGTGCCCGAGATCCGGCCGGTGGACGCCTCCAGCGAGATCTGGTACGGGCCGCCCGGCGGTCCGGCATACACCGCTCCGGAGACGAACAGGTCGAAGGTGCCGATGCCGCCGCCGCTCCAGTCGGGCAGCGAGGTGGGGCTCACCTTGACCCCGAGGTTGCCGTTGACCTGCATGTTGCCACCGACGTGGCCACGTTTCTCCACCCAGAGGGAACCCGCCTCCGGGTCGGTGTTGCCGCCGTACCCGACGTACACGCCCTTCGTGTTGAGCAGGTACAGCCGTTCCGTACCGTCGAGGTGCAGCCGGCCGGCACCGGCCACGGTCGCACCGGCGGCCAGGTTGACCCGGCCCTGCACGGTCAGGTCGCCGCTGGCGCCGGTCTCCTTGACCACGGTCAACCCGGTGGCGGCGCGGACCGCGACCCCACCGTCGCTGACCACGCTCAGGCCACCCCGGCCGCGTACCCGGGCCGCCCGCAGCTCCGCCACCTCCAGGTCGGCGTACGTCGGACCGGCCGGCGGGTAGGTCAGGGCCGGGGTGTCGGCACTGCGGTCCACCATCTCGAAGCCCCGACCGGGGCGGAAGGAGAGCTGGCCGTGCTGGACACCGTGCCCCCAGAAGCCGAGCGCGGCGACCACCTGGCCGGCGGTCACCGGTACACCGTCGAGGCTGCCCAGGTGCAGCATGCCCTGACCGATCCGCAACCGGTCCGCGCCGCCCTGGTGGAACGCGATCACGTCGTCCGGGTCGTTGTTGATGCCGAACCGCAGCATCATGTTCTCGCCGACGGTCGGGAAGTACCGGATGAACGCCTCGTCGCCGATCCCACCGGCCGGGTCGGCGGGGAACTGGATGCCGGACTGCCGGGTGTTGCCGACGGCGGGCACGATCGCCCCGACCGGCAGCCGGAGTCCGGCGACCAACCGGTTATCGGTGTGTACGGTCACCACACCCTGGCTGCGGACCACCCGGCCGAGCGGAACCGACCGGCCAGGGTCAGCCGGCGCGGTGGCGCTGACCTCCACCCGCCCCTCCTCGGTCCAGCGGGTCTCGGCGGCCACCCCACCCTCGTCGCGCCGGTCGGTCAGGGTCTCCACGTGGCGCAGGGTGACGTGGAAGGTGCCGTCGCCGGGGAGGGTGACCCGGCGGGCCGCCGGCAGGACGACGAGTGTCCCGTCGGCGTCGACGGCCGTGCCCTCGGCGACCGTGATGTCGCTGCCGGTGGGAGTGATCTCCAGACCGCTGACCACCCCGACCGGATGGTGCAGCCGGGCGAACAGGTGCTGGCGGGACAGCAGGTAGTCCACCGCCTGGGACAGGTCGCTGGCACGCAGGTACTGGTGGTCGTAGTAGCGGGGCCGCGCCATCGGCAGCGGCTGGTTGTTCTTCCAGGTGATCGTCATCGGATTCCTCGTGGTACGGCGGGCGGGCCGCTCGGCTGTCGGTGGGTACGGGTGGGTGCGGGGCGGCCGGTCAGCGTGGCTCCACGACGTCGTAGCGCAGGCCGCTGGCCAGGTCACCGCCGACGGGGCGGCGGGTACGGCCCAGCCACAGGTGCACCGACCCGTCCACCCAGCGGGCCGCCTGCCAGTGCCGCAGCACCCGCATCCCGGCGCGGCTGATCTCCTCCTCGGGTACGGCCAGGTCGACCGGGCCGGTGCCGTCCGGCCGGGTCCGCCAGTCGAGCAGCCGGCTGTGGCCGGTCACCGCGACCGGCGGGCCGTCCCGGTTCGGCTGCTGGAGAGGGACCCGGCGCAGTCGTACCGCGCCGGGGCGCTCCGGCACGGCCGTGGGGATCAGCGGCACCCAGTTCTCCGGCACCGTGGTGGCGAAGGCGTAGGACAGCTCGGGCACGGTCACCGGCAGCCCGGTCGCCGGGTCGACCGGCGGCGGGTCGGGCACCGGTGGACGGGCCGGCACCGCCGCCCGGTCGACCTGCGCGGTGCGGTCGATGCCCCGCCCGGTGGCACCGGTGACCGTTTCCTCGATGGCCCAGGCCAGGTTCGCCATCTCGTCCCGGCCGAAGCGGACCGCCTCCACCGGCTCGGAGTCGACGGTGTCCGCGGCGGTGGCCGGCAGTACCAGCACCTCGCTGGGTTCCCCGGCCGGGGTGGACGGCCGGAACAGGGCCCAGCCCCGCCCGCCCGACGCAGCCGGCACCAGGGTCCGCACCCCGAACGTGTCGGTGACGATCAGCGACCGGATCCGGGTGACCGAGCCGACCGGCAGGTCCAGCGGGACCAGGAAGTGGTCGTTGGCATAGACCAGTCCGTATTCCAGCAGGAACATCCGCGCCAGGTCGGTGGCGCCCGCCCCGACCTGAGCAAGGTTGACCCGGGAGTCCTCCATCTCCCAGAACCGGGTGGACGGCATGCCGGCGTAGCTGACCGGGGTGGGCAGGGTGACCCGGACCAGGTCGCTACTGGCCCGCTTGGCCTGCAACGTCGCGCCCGGATCGTGGTCGAAGTGGTACCAGTCGAGCCGGTCGCCGTCGTACTCGTGGGCGGTGAGCACGGTCTCGCCGTCGACCCCGGCGGCGGCCACCGCGAAGTCGTACTCCATCCGTTCCCGCTGCCAGGCGCTGCCGGTCAGTCCGGCGGTGCTGGCCAGCGGATGGAAGTCCGCCGGCGGCCAGGGCGGGGTTGCCGGCCGGGGGTCCACCCCGGGGGAGATCACTGCGGGCAGTTGGAGCAGATAACCGTCGGGCGGGCCGACCGGGCGGGTTGGCACGCCCAGCCAGGTGAGCCAGGCGGCCACGGCGGCACGCAGTGCGGTGAGCCGATCGGCCGGCACCGACAGGTCACCCTCCAGGGTGCCGGCGGCGCAGGCCCGCAGCAGCCGGTCGCCGTGCGGTACCCGGCCGGCGACGATCCGCAGGTAGCCGACGGTGGCGGGATCGGCGGCCGAGGGGGTGTCCGCCGGGACCGCCGGGATCGGGTACCGGGCGGTGACCGCCGGGCCCAGGTCCCCGGCCCCGGTCTCGGTGAGCAGGCGCAGGAACTGCTGCCCGGTCTCGGCGGAGAAGCGCAGGTCGTCGGTGGTGTCGATGCCCTCCCGCTCGACCAGTGCCTCCAGCGGCGTCGCGGGCGGCAGGTCGACCGCGCTGGCGAAGGCCGTTCCCGGACGGTAGCGGGTCAGCGGGGCCACCTCCGCCTGCACCCGGGCCAGCACCGGTGACCCGGCGTCCTCCCCGGTGAACTCGCCGAGCTGCCACTGCCGGGCCAGCAGCCACAGTGGATCGGCGGTCCGGGCCTCCAGGGCCGGGCTCAGGTCGGCCCGGCGGGTCCGGGGTTCCAACCGGGTCCAGGTGGTCACCGACGGCACGGTGTCCGGTCCGGTCACCGCCGAGGACGGGGGGACGTCGACGGTCGCAGCCGTGCTGACGTCGACGGTCTGGCTCATCGGGTCTCCTCGAAGGCGGACGGGGCGGGTGCCGCGTCGGGTACGAAGTCGGTGGTGGTCTCCGGCTCGGCGACGTTGGTGGGCAGGTAGAGCGCCGGCAGGAACTGGCCGCCGGCACCGAGCGAGTCCAGGTCGGTGACCCGGGCCACGGCCAGGTCCAGGGCCTCCTCGAGCACCTGGGCCAGTCCGGCCGGCTGCCAGGTGGCGGCCCCGTCGGCGCTGACCCCGAGCAGCACCGCCTGCGGGGCGGCGGCGGCCGGAGCGTCGTACTCGAAGGTCAGTCCGGTGCGTACCCGGCCGTCGGGGACCACCTCGGTCCACTCGTCGACGAGCAGGCCGTGCACCGGCTGGTGCGGGTCGACGTCGCCGAGACCGACCAGGGCCAGGGAGACCGGCTGGGTGTCGGCGGCCGGCGCCGCCTCCCCCACCCACCGGTCGTCCGGTCGGTACGGCAGTTGGGCGACCCGGATCCGGGGCGGGACCTGCACCGCGCCACCGGCGCCGAGGGCGTCGGCGAAGGTGAGCACCTCCTGCAGGCGGCCGACCGCCGGGCGGACCCGGCCGTACCGGGCCAGCCAGCGGCGTACCGGATGCGGTGAGCCACCCTGGAGGCTGTCGCTGGCGGCCACGGCGGTGGCCAGGGCGGCCGGGTCCGGGGCCCGGGTCTGCGACAGCACCGGCAGGTCCGGCCCGAGCAGCGCCCGGACCCGGGCGGTGTGCAGCTCCCGGCGGCGCTCCGGCGACGCGGCCGGATCGTCGAAGTCGCTGGCCGGTACGCAGGTGCAGGCGCCCTCGGCGCAGGGCGTGCGGCCGTGCAGTTCGGCCACCAGCCGGCAGTGCGCGGCGATCCGGCGGTGCAGCTCCCCGGCGGCGTAGCCGACGGCCTCGGCCAGCGTCGTCCCGGCATCCGGTCCCGGCGGCGGGTACACCCCGATCACGCCGAACCCGGCGGCGGTGCGCAGCAGGTTCCGTACCGTGTCCCCGCCCCCGCCGGGAGCCTCCGGGTCGGTCGCGTCGAGTCCGGTGGCGGCGGTCCGGGCGAGCTGCCACAGCTCGGTGGCCTGCTCCCGGGTGGTGGTGTCGACCTGCACCGGCGCCTCCGGGTCGACGCCGAGGTCGGCGGCGAGCAGTTCCCGTCCCCGGCCGAACAGGTCACGCAGCGCGGCGACGGCGGCGAGGAACTCGCCGAGGCTGATCCGGTCGGCCGGCCAGCCCGGGTCCCGGTCGTAGTCCAGTTCCAGCCGCCAGTCGGCGGTCACCGCGGCCGGGGCCAGCGCGGTCCAGCTGGCCTCCCCGATCCGCCGGTCCAGGTCGGCCTGGTCGGGCCGTCCCGGGTGCGGCGGGGCGGCGACGTGGTCCACGGCCGCCGCCTGGAGCCGGTCCAGGCTGCCGGCCACCCAGCCGGTGCTGCCGGTGCCGTCCGGCGCGTGCCAACGTGCCCGCCACCACACCCGCCCCGCCGACGGCAGCAGTGCGGCGGTCAGCGCGTCGACCGCCGCCGGGATGATCCGGGGCTGCTGTTCCCGCGCCACCGGCCAGTCGGTGCGGCGGGAAGTGAACCGGCTGTCCATGTTGAACAGCAGGGCGACCCGGTGGGTGACCGTGATACCACCCGCCGGGGTGCGGGTGACGTGCAGCTCGGGTGGGCTGCCTGCCGCGCCGGAGAGGACGTCCATCGCGGCGGCGGCCCGGTTGGTGTCCCCGGCGGCCAACTGGTGGACACCCTCGGCGAGCAGCACGTCGGCGACCGCGTCGACCAGGTCGGCCAGGTCGGCGAGTACCTGCTCCAGGGCGGGCCGGTCCGCACCGGGCAGGGTGTCGAGCAGGTCGGCGAGCGCGCCGGCCCGGTACAGCCGGTGCAGCTCCAGCCCGTCGGTCACCGCGGTGGACTCCTCGACGGGCGCGATGGTCACCGTGCCGTCGGCGGCCGGGTCGACCCGGTGGGCGCGGACCGGGGCGACGGTCCGGAACGCCGGTACGTAATGGTCCAGCGGCCCCTGCGGGTGGTCGTGCAGGCCCCGTTCGAAGCGGTAGCCGAGCAGCTCACCGAGGGCCTGGCCGTTGCGCATGCCGGCGAGGAGCTGCCCGGCGAGCCGGACCCGCCGCGACGACAGGTCCACCGCTGCCGGGTTGTCGTCGCCGCCGCCGTGGGACCGCCAGGCGCTGCGCAGCACGGCGGCGGTGACCGCCTGGGCCGGGGACGGGGCGTGCACGTGCCCGGCGTCGGCGGGCGCCGCGACCACCTGCGCCGGGGCCACGGTGGACGGTACGTGCGCGGGCCGGTCGACCAGGGTCGGCGGTGGTGCCGGACGCAGGTCGGTGACCCAGCCGTAGGCGCCCACGTGCACGCCGTCGGGTACGTCGGCGGGCCGGGCGGCGGTGAGCTGTTCCAGCCGCTTCGTGGCCAGCGAGGTGATCCAGGCGTCCAGCCGGTGGGCGGTCAGCCCGAGCGTGCCACGGACGTACCGATCCAGGTCGGCCGGGTCGAGCCGGTCCGTGCCGGCGAGCGCGGTGGACAGGTCGGTCAACGCGGCCCGGAACTCCCGCAGGTCGGCGGTGACCTGCTGGCGTACCGGGTCGGTGCCGGGATCACCGGCAAGGTAGTCGGCGACGGTGCGGCCGGCACCGGGCACGGTGGCCGCCAGTCGGCGGCGCAGCGTGGTGCTCACCTCGTGCGGGCGGACGTCGATCAGTTCGGGCTCGGGGATCTCGGCGGCGGCCGGCAACCCGACGGTCCCGGCGAGCAGGTCGGCGGCGGCGGAGTGCTCGGCGAGCAGGGCCGCCCGCAGCAGCCGGTGGAACAGCGGTACCGGGCCGTCCGGTTCCGGCCGGTCCGGTATCCGGTCGCCGCGCAGGCCGACGGCGGCCAGCGCGTCGAGGTAGGCGCGGATCCGGGTGGCCTGCGCCGGGCCGGCTTCGGCCAGCAGCGGGGTGGCCAGGGCGAACGCCTCCCGGGCGAAGACCGCCAGGGACAGCCGGGGATCGACCGGACCGCCCAGGCCGAGCGCGGCCAGCAGGGCCCGGCCCGGTTCGACGACCTGCTGGCGCCAGGCGGGGCCGAGGTCGAGCCGGGCGAACCGCCACAGCCAGCTGACGTACTCGTTGCCGAGCATGCTGCGGGCCCGGACCTCCAGTACCCGGGCGTCGGTGGCCAGAATCTCCAGCATGGTCCGTTCCGGGTCGGCCAGGCCGGGGCTGATGCGCGGGGCCGGGGCGGCGAGCCAGACCTGCTGCCACAGGTTGCGCAGGACGGTGACCGCGCGTTGTTCGCCGGGGCCGGTGGGCTGCCAGTCGCGCAGCGCGGCGACCGGTAGCAGGCCGTAGGGCTGGGCGCCGATGCGCAGGGTCGGCAGTGGTCCCTCGGGGTGCACGTGGTCCACGAAGTGGTCACGCAGGTGCCGCTGCTCGGCCGGAGTGGCCACCGGCAGCAGGTGCCGCAGCATGCTGCCCGGTCCGGCCGGCCAGAGCGCCCGGCGGACCAGCCGGGTCAGCCGGCGTTCGTCCCGGTCGGCGTCGGCGGCGCGGGCCAGCGCGGTCGGGGTGTCGGTGCGGACCGGGCGCCGCCGGGTGGTGGCCAACAGGTCGCCGGCCGCCGCGACCAGGGGTACGCCGAGCGCTCGGCTGGTCAGCGCGGCGGCGGTGGTCACGGTCGGCCCGGTGCCGCCGGGTACGACGTCGACGCCGGTGACCGGGGCGACCGGGGCCCGGGTGGCGACGGTGACGGTCTCGGTGTTGTTGGTCGGGGTACCCGGGGGCAGGAAGGCCAGCCCGTCGGTGGCGGCGTGCGCCTCCAGCAGCCGGGCCAGGTCCGCCGCCGCGACCTCGGGTGCCCGGTCGGCGTCGACGCCGAAGACCAGCAACCGCTGCACCGGCCGGGGACGCCCGTCGGCGTCGGCGGGTACCGGCACGGTGAAGGCCATCCCGGCGGTGGTGGCGGTCGGGTGGTCCACCATCCAGCGCATTCCCGCGTCGACCGGGATCGCCTCGGGGTCACCGGTCGGTGGTGCGGCGGCCCCGGTGGCGGACGGGTCGGGTCCGGCGGCCAGGTC
Organism: Micromonospora sp. CPCC 206060; assembly: GCF_036906895.1. Classification (NCBI taxonomy): domain Bacteria; kingdom Bacillati; phylum Actinomycetota; class Actinomycetes; order Micromonosporales; family Micromonosporaceae; genus Micromonospora; species Micromonospora sp. CPCC 206060. The sequence continues at coordinate 19,157 of NZ_JBAKHU010000024.1, read as the reverse complement.
CCGGGTGACCGGCGTGGACGTGCCGGTGAACAGGGTGCCGTCGGCGGTGCGCCCGACCGCGTACCAGCGGGTCGGCAGCAGCCGGACCCGGGCCGGCCGGCACCAGGGCGCCGGTCGTTCCAGCGGGTCGGGGACGGTCCCGGTGGCCGGGTCGGGTTCCATCACCCGGGCGATCCAGCCGGCCCGGGCCTCGCCGAACTGCCGGACCAGGGCGTTCCAGTCCGTCTCGGCCGGCAGCGTCCGGGGGGTGGTACCGGTCGGTCCGCACCAGTAGGCGTGGCCGGCGGCCCGCTCCGCTTCGGTCAGCTCGGGTTCGTGGCTGTCGATGTGGATCTGGTCGGGGTACACCCGGATGTGCAGCGTGGTACCGGCGAACCGGGTCTCCAGGCGGACCGGCAGCAGCGCCACCGGGTATCCGGTGGACAGGCTCCACGGTTGGTCGGTCAGCGCGGTGGACAGGGGTGCTGGCGGGGTCATTTTGGGGTCTCCGGCGGGGGCAGCAGGTCACTGGCGTGGCGGGCGAGCATGACGGGCCGCTGGAGCGCCACCCGGGCCATGTCGGCGGCGTTGCGGCCGAACCGGGCGCCGTCGAGGGTGACGTCGACCAGGTTCGGGGCGTACGGGGACAGCCGGGTCGCCCCGGCGGGCAGCAGCCCCCAGTGCAGGTCGTCCCAGTGCGGGCCGGTCCAGGGCGGCGGGGTCGGCGGTGGGGTCCAGCCGTCCGGCTCGGCGTCCAGGCCGAACCGGGGTGCGGTGGGCTGTTCCCGCATGATGAAGAACCAGCCGGGGTCGCCGCTGTGGTCCGCTGCGCCCCGGGCCTTGTCGGCGGTGAACGGGAACCCGAACAGCAGCAGGTCCGGGGAGAGTTCGGCGTGGAAGGTCGGCAGGATGTCCCCGCCGGTGGGTTCCCGCAGGGTCGGGCCGATCCAGCGGGCCCGTCGCATGGTGACCACGGTGGACGGGAACCGGCGCAGCACCTCGCCCCGCATCACCAGGACCAGATTCTCCTCGTCGGGGTTGTCGACGCCGGTCAGGTGACTGCCGAGCGGCCCGCGGCGCCAGGCCGGGTCGGTCAGCGGCGGGATGTCGGCCGACGGTGTGCCGCCGGCCCCGCGTACGTCCCAGAACCGGCGGAACCAGGTGTGCCGGGGGTCGGTCGGGAAGCCCCGCCAGAGCATCTCCCGGCTCATCTCGTGGTTCAGTCCGACCAGGTACGCCTCGATGAACCGGGGGTTCACGGCGAGGGCGGTCATCGTCTCCGGGGCCACGGCGGGCAGGTTCGGCACGATGTGCTCCTGCGACAGGTCGCGCAGCAGCTCGTAGGCGGGCACGTCGAAGGTGAGCCCGGCGAGCAGCCGCCGCAGCGGGTCACCGGTGTCCGGCAGGGCCGCCGCCAGCGGCGTGTCGCCGACCGTCAGCCCGGCCAGCACCTCGCCGGGTACGGCGGTCTCCGGCCGGACGGTCTGCCGGACCGCGGCGGCCGCCACGGCCAGTGGTACCCGGGTTGGACGCGGGTCGGTGGCGAGCGCCTGGGCCGGTGCCAGGCGGTCCTGGTGGTTGGCGGCGGCGTCGAGGAAGGTGTCCCCCATCAGTGCCCGGTCGGCCACCAGGTCGGCACGCAGGTCGGCGATGAGCAGCGCGCAGCCGCGTCCGGCGGCGGCGTCGGCCATGCCGGAGATGACCTGCGCCGGGCTCCAGATCACCGGCCGGCCCTCGGGGTCCAGGTCGAAGCCGACCCGGCTGGTGAGGGTGCCCTGCCGGGACCGGTGGGCCACCACCAGGTCCGGCCGGCGGGTGCCGGTGATGTCGGCGACCGCCACCGCGGCACCGGTGCCGGCAGCCACCGCCGCCTCGTCGGGGACCGGCCGGGGGGCGGTCCACCCGGTGTCCGGGATCCGGCCGCGCCGGTTGATGCCCCGGCCGGTGCGGTAGCGAGCCACCGGGGTCCCGGCGGGGTCGGTGCCGGCGACGAAGACCAGCAGGTCCGGGGTGAGGTCACCGGTCATGTCGACCACGTCGAGGCTGAGTGAGCCGACCGTACCGAAGCTCCCCGGGACGGGCCGCGAGTCGGTCCAGCCCCGGGTGACCCGGCCGGTGGTGTCCAGCTCCCAGCCGATGCGGTAGCAGACCTGGCGGGCCGTCGTCCCCGGTTCGGTACGGGTATACCCGACGATCAGCTCGGGCAGCCCGTCGCCGTCGAGGTCGGCGACGGTGGCGGCGAGCGCGACCGCGTTGCCGCTGACCGGGTCGGGTAGCGGATGGGGGCCGGTCCAGCCGCCGGCGGCGGTGCCGTCGGCCGCGATCCCGGTGCCCACCCAGTAGGCCAGCCGCCGGGTACCCGGGGTGTCTCCGGGCAGCAGCGCCACCGCGAACAGGTGGGACGGTTGCCCACTGGTGGACATCCGGGCGGTGACGGTGGTGGCGATGGCCGGTACGCCGGTGAGCGGGCCGGCCACCGGTGCGGTGGGGGTGGTCTCCCGCAGCCGGCCCTCCTCATCGAGGTGGTGGACGGCCTGGAAGCGGAACCGGCTGCCGGTCCCCTCGTCGACGGTGTGGCTGACCAGCAGCGACGAGAGCAGCCCGATCCGGGGTGCGAAGCGCAGGTCCGCCGGGGCGGGGGCGCTGTCCGGTCCGGCACCCCGCCGGTCGGCCGGGTGCCCGTGGTCGACCCACCCCGGGCCCCGGTTGCCCCAGCCGTGGGAGACCAGCCGTCCGTCGGTGGTCCGCAGGAAGACCTCGCCGTCGCGTTCGTCGCCGACCACCGGACCGGGCCGGTTGGGGGCGAGGCCGCCGTCCGGCCGGCCGATCTCGCCCCACCACCGGTCGATGACACCGGTTCCGTCGTTGTGCCACTGGTACCGCCCGTACAGCCGCAGGTCCGCCGGATCAGCGTCGGGTCGGGCGAGGACGAGGATCACCGCTGACTCGTCGAGTCCGAAGGGGGCCACCTGCTGGCCCAGCGAGACGATCGACAGGTTCTGGGCCCCACCGGTGATGCTGACCCGGCCGTGGTCCCGGACCGAGACCCCCATGGTGCCGGTGAACCGGTTGACCAGCGCACCGGTCGGCGTCAGGTACGAGAAGCCGCCGTACCCCGAGGCGGACGGGTGCGGCAGAGCGGCTGGGGAACCCCAGACCGGCGGCGCACCGGCCGGGTTGGCCGGTGCCCACTGGCCGGTGTGCACGAAGAGCCGGCCGGTGGAGGTGGCCACGAAGACGCCGTCTCCGGTCGGTCGGGGTGAGCCCCACAGCCGCTCCCCCGCCTCCAGCCCGGGGCGGCCCAGCGACGACCACGCCGCGGTGCCGGTGTCGTACCGGTACAGGTCACCGGAGGCGCCGAGCACGAAGATGTCGGTGCCCCGGGCGGTGGGCCGGCTGGCCGTACCGCCGGATGGGCCGCCGCAGTCCCGCCACACCCAGCGGTCACCGTCCCAGCGGCGTTCGTACAGCCGACTGTCGTGGGTGCGTACGTACACCCGGTCGGGGGCGACGGCGGCCCCGGAGGTGGCCACCGTGGTGCCGGGCGGGGCACCGTGGTCCCGCCAGACCCACCCGCCGTCGAGCCGGCGGCGTTCGAAGAGCCGCCCGTCACCGGCGGCCACGAAGAACCGGTCGGCGCCGAGCAGGTCACCGCCGTTGCTGGCCATGGTGGTCACCGGATCGTCGGCCGCTGCCGCCAGGGCGGCCAGGGCGACGGGTGCCATCGGGGTGGTGGTGCGCCACCACGGTTCGGCTGCCTCGATCACGGTCCGGGTCAGCTGGCCGATGCCCTGTCCGGTCGGTACCAGCGCGTTGAAGACCGTGCCACCGGCCGGGATCCGGGCGGGCGGTACCGGGCTCGTCCCGTCGGCCAGTCGCCGCAGCGCGGCCGACGGTGCCGATGCGGTCCGCAGCCGGCGGGCCAGTGGACCGCGTGGCCGGGCCAGCCGGCGGAACGGTGCGGTCGTGGCGGCCCGTGCCCCCTCGTTGCCGTCCAGCAGTCCGTCCAGCGTCCCGGTGGCGGTACCGGTCGTTGCGGTGGCGGTACCGGTCAGCGCGGCGGGCGGTGGGGTCTGCGCCAGGTCGTGCACCGGGCGGGTCAACGCGACCAGTTCGTGGTCGGCGAGGGCCCGTCCGGGTGCGTCGGGGTCGATCCGCCGGGTGAACAGCGCCTCCGCGCTGTCCCGGCTGGCCTGTCCCCGGCGCAGCCGCTCGTTGACCGCACGCAGTTCGGCCGCCCGGGCCCACGCGGCGGCGGCCAGGTCCTCCTGGTGTTTCTGGATCACCTGGGTACCCAGCGCGGCCGCCGCCCGGTAGCGCGGGTCGAGGTTCAGCCCGGCCAGCCAGCGGGGCTCCGCACCGTCCGGCGGCACGTGCCCCTCCTGGGTGTGGATCTCCCCGTACAGCGGCGGGGTGAGCCGGTCCCCGACGTGTTCCAGCAGCTCGGCCATCCGCGCCTGCCACGGCCCGGCGACGGTCGGCTGCCAGACGGTCGGGGTCATCGCCGGTGACGCGAGCGCCCCTTCGAAGCCGAGTACCGAGCGGCCCTCGACGCCGGGTGGCTCGATGGCGGGCAGACCACCGCCGGCGGCACCGATGTCCACCGGGCGCCGGCCCACGTCCGCCGGCAGCGGACGGGCCCGCAGCCGGCGGGCCAGCGACTCGAAGTCGCTGTCCGGGCCGGTACGGAACGTCCAGTGGTGGTAGACGGGCAGGACCAGCGGCGTCTGCGGATCGACTGCGGGTGATCCGGGGCCCCACGCGGGTACCAGCGGGCCGGCGTCGACCGGCAGGCCGAGCCCGGTCCGGACGCCCGCGTCGAAGGCCGGCACGACGGCGGCCAGGAAATCGGTGGCCGGGTGATCGGGCGTCGGGGCCAGCCGCCGGGGACAGATGAGGCGGGACAGGGTGCGTTCCGGCGCGTGGGCGATCACCTCGGCGACGTCCTCGGTCTCCTCGGTGACCAGCACCTGGGCGTGCGCCCAGGCCCACGACTCGGCGAGGTCGGGTAGTTCACCGACCACGGTGTGCAGCCGGGGCAGCGGTTCACCGGGTACCTGCTCCAGCCGACCCCGGGGACCGGCCGGCACGACCACCAGCACCAGCCAGGGCCGCAGGCGGCCCTGGTCGTCCGGGCCGGCCGGGGTGTGCAGCCAGGGCAGGTCGGGCCGGTCGAACTCGACGGCGGCGAAGAGCGTGCTGTCGGCGTTGTCCGTGCCGGGGGCCGGGTGGCTGCGGATCACCTGCTGCCCGGCCAGGCCGGTCACGTCGCCGGGTCCGTGCAGCAGGGCGGTGGCGGTACCGACGACGTCCACCGGCTGGTCCTGGTCGGGCCCGGTGCCCCGGGCGGTCACCGAGAGGGACACCTCGGGACGGTGGTGCGGCAGCGCCCCGGAGAGCGGGTCGGGTGCGGCGATCAGGCGGGCGACGCCGTCGCGTACCCAGGGCAGGAAACGGAGACCACCCATGGTCAGGACACCTTCTCGTGGTGGACGGGGGCGATGGTCGGCGTGCCGACGGTGACGCTGGCCCGCCGGATCAGCCGGGAGCGGTCACCGCCGGAGGCGAGTTCGGCGGCCCGGGTCGCGGTCGCCACCGGGGCGGCAGCCGTGCCGGTAACGGCCGACCGGCCGGCCACGGTGCCGGTGCCGACCGGTCGGCGGTTACCGGACCGGTTCCGCACGGGAAGCCAGGCGGGGCCACGGTCGACCAGGTCGAGACCGGCCCCGCCGAACCGGGCGGCGCCGGCCGTACGGGCACGGGCGGCCGGGCCGTTGGCCGCGAACCGGGCCAGCAGGTTTCCGGTGGGCGGGGCCGGGGCGGCCAGCAGGGCCCCGTCCGCCGTGGCCGGGTCGACCCACCGGGCGGTCGGCGCGGTCACCGTCGCCGGCATCTCCCGACCGGCCGCCGCCGGATCGTCGATGATCGCCCGGTCGTACGCGTCGTCGCCGTCCAGCCCGACGAAGACGGTGAGCGGGCCATCCGGCAGCGCCGTGCGGTCGGGTAGGGCCACGTGCCGGCCGGCGGCCTGCCGCTCGAAGCCCGGCATCATCCACTGCTGTTCCGGGCTGAGGTCCTGGAACTGACCGGGTGCGAAGTCGTCCATGATCGTCTGGCCCAGGGTGCCGCTGACAACGCCGTCGCCGGTGCCGGCCCGGACCTCGCTGATGGTGAACCGGTTGGGTCCGGTGATCCGGGAGGTGCCGAACCGGGTCAGCTCGACGTCGAGCGGGATGAGGTTCTGCCGTACCGCGAGGGTGGCGCCGGGGGCGAGCAGCAGCGCGTCCCCGGCGTCGGTGACGCTGCGCAGGGTGACCGCCTCCGGCCCGGGCAGGCCCGGTCCGGCTTCCCACGCCGACGCTGCGGACAGTGCCTCCCCCAGCAGCCCGGCCACGTTGACGTTGCTCGGGTCCCGCTCGACCGGCTTGTCACCGTGCCGCCAGTCGAAACTCGCCGACGTCTCCCACCACAGGAATTTGATCTTGGCGTGCCCCCGGCCGTGCCACAGCCCCGGGCCGCTGAGCGCGATGGCCAGGTCGATCACCAGCAGATCGGTGCCCTTGAAGGTGAGCGACACCCGGGCGGTGAGCGCCACGTCGAACCAGAACGGCTTGAACTGGAACAGGGCGTCGAGGGTGGCCCGCCCGTCGATGACGAAGCCGCCGCCGGCGAACTTCACCAGCACCTCGCCACCGAACTGAGCGCTGTTGCTGGTGACGGCCAGGTACGCCTTGAGGGTGATGCCCTGGGTGCTCTTGAGCAGTTGGATGGTGAACCGGCTGGGCACCGGCAGGTTCACCGGTGGAATGTAGCGGGGGTGGTAGCCGCCGATGGTGGCCACGAACGACTTCTGCCCACCCCAACTGGCGTGCACCAGCATCTGGCCGGAGGCCGGGCGCCCGAACAGCCGGGAGTCGACCAGACCCGCGTGCAGATCGACCTGTTTGCGGCTGAGGTCGACCACACCGGCCGCGTCGAGCCGGAGCCGCCCGGCGACCTTGAAGTCGATCACCAGCCGGCCGAGTACGGAGATCCGCACCGGGTCGGGGAACTCGACCACGACCGCCAGGTCCGCGACGATCTGCCCGGACAGCATCTCCAGCCGCACCATCGCCCCGATGACGGTGCCGGTGGGGTCAGCCGGGAAGATCCGGCTCAGTGCCGCGACGATCGCCGGTGCCCGGCCGACCACGTCGGTCGGGAAGAGCAGGCTGTCCAGGGTGCCCGCGCGGGCGGCGTTGCCGATCTCCTCGGGGTTGCTGCGCCGGTTGTGGCCGACCACCAGGCCGAGGCCGGTCATCGTGATGCCCCAGAACAGCGGCAGTCCGGGGTACCACTGGAAGGTGCCGACCATCAGCAGCGAGAAGGTGGAGTTGCCGTCGGTGTCGGTGAACCGGCTGCCGTCCGGCTGGCGGGTGTCCAGGATCGCGGTGGCCTGGAGCGCGATGCCACGGGCCGGGGCCAGGCCGTCCTTGGTGGACAGGCTGAGCGCCAGGACACCCGCGTACCGGCCCCGGGTCTCGTCGACGAAGAGGTAGCCGCCTCCGCTGACGATGCCGTTGCTGACCGACAGGCCCACCCCGTCCGGCGACTTGAACCGGGGTACCAGGTCCGCGCCGCCCAGGTTGCCGGCGGTCGGCTCTGCGGTGCCGGGCGGCGCGGGGGCCGGGAAGGACAGGTCGAGGCGTACCCCGGTGTTGGTGACCACCGCCCGCAGCGGACCGATGGCGAGGTTGAGGGTGGTGGCGGCGGTCAGGCTGACCGTACGGGTCGAGGTGTCGGCGGTCAGGGCCAGCCGCAGCCCTTCCAGGCTGCCGCCGGGCAACGGCAGGTGCAGCGGGTAGTCGGCACTGAGCGCGGCAGCACCCGCCAGGTGCACACCGGTCCGTGACGACCAGCCGAGGCCGAGGTCGAACCCGATCCGCAGGCCACCGGCGGGCAGCAGCCGGGCCAGCAGTCCATCGCCGTCGCCGGGTGCGATCACCAGCTCGGCCCGTCCGGCGTGCACGGTGAGGTCGATGTCGTCGCGCCCGGTGCCCAGGGCGCCCCGCCCCCGCAGCACCAGTTGTCCGATGGCCAGGTGGGTGCCGCTGGGCGCGCCGATCAGCCACCCTGCCTCGTCCGCCGGGGCGATCCGGGCGATCTCGGCGTCGAACCGTACCTCCGGTCCGCCGTCGGTCACCGTCACCCCGGCCGAGTTGACCGCGACCGCCGCACCGGCCCCGGTCAGGGCGGTGGTGACGTTCCAGTTGCCGAAGGAGCCGGCCAGCCGGGTCTCGCCGGTGGGCGCCACAATGGCGGTGAGGCGGCCGTCCCAGCTGGTGAGGGCGAGCGTCAGGCCGAGCCGGTACGGCAGGTCCGCCGCCACTGCCGGGGCGGATGCCGGGGCCGGGTCGCCGGTGAGGGCGGGAGCCGAACCGTCGGGGGTCGATCCGTCGGGCCGGCCGAACCGCACCCGCAGCAGGTTGTCGGCCAGCCGCAGCCCGGCCTCGCCGAGATCCGGGCCGATCCCGGGCCGCACGCCGTGCGCGGCGTCCACCCCGAACGCCTGCAACAGCGCGGCCAGCCGGGGCAGCAGCCGGGCGCTCATCGCGTCGACCTTCTCCGGGGTGTCCAGCCCGTCCGGGGCGTACAGGCCGCGCAGGTAGCCGCCGGGGTCGGCGACCACGTCGACGAGCCGGTCCAGGTGCAGGGCGGCCCGCCGTCGGGGTAGCCGGACCGGCGCGTCACCGGCCGGCATCGGCGGGCTGGGCGCGGCCTCCGCGGTGGGGGTGACCAGCCCGAGCAGGACCAGCAGGGGTACCGCCCAGGCCACCCGACGTTGCAGGTAGGTGAGGACGAGATGGTCGATCAGGTCGTCGGCCAGGGCTGCCGGCAGGCCGGGTACGTCGGGCAGGTTGCCGTCGTTCAGCGCGGGTGGCAGGGCGCCGACCCGGCCGATGGCCTTGCCCACCGCCGAACCGGTGTCCGAGATGGCGCCCAGGGAGTCCCACTTCGACTCGTCGAGGGCGCGGCCCAGCGCCTCCAGCGCCGGGCGGATCGTGTCGACCCACTCCTCGAAGGTGTGCGCGTCGACGCCGCTGATCGCCTCCAGGTCCCAGCCGAGCGCCCGCATCAGCCGGGCACGGCGCCACGGGTCGGCGCTGGCGAGGACCGGCTCGACCAGGGTCAGGACCTCACCCCAGGCCACGGCCAGCAGGTTGCGGGACGGTTGTGCGTCGCTCACGGCTGCGGTTCTCCTTCGCTCCGCTGCGGGCCGGGCCGGCCCGGGGCGGTGTGGTCCGGGGCGGTGTGGTCCGGGCGGCCGGGGTTCACGGGGTCACCCGGGGCAGGTCGCTGAGGTCCAGGCGCAGCGAGCCCCGGGCCGGCGACAGGGTCCGCTCGTCCGCCGGTAGAACCGGCACGGGCAGTTGGTACGCCGTCCCACCGGGCCAGGTCGGCCAGGCGGCCACCGCACCGAGTGCGGCGGACAGGCCGGGGTCGGTACCGGTCACCTGGTCGATCGCGGTGAGCAGCGCGGTCTCGTGGGCGTCGGTCCACCCGGTCGGCGGCCCGGTGAAATCCGGCCCGGCGGCGCGGGCGCGGGTCAGCACGTCGCGCAGTTCGGCAGCGGCCCGGGGCTGGAGCCGCTCCGCGTCGGGCTCGCCGGTGTTCGGCACCCCGAAACCGACCAGCTGGTGCGCCCGGTACGCCTGCCAACAGGCGAGCAGGGCCACCGCGCGTTCGGAGGTGAACAGGTCACCGATGCGGACCCGACGGGGATTGCCGTCCGCGCCGGGCACGTCCGGCACGCTGGGCGTGCCGGCGGGCGGGTCCCAGGGAGTGCGGAGCAGGTCGTGCAGCCCCTGCCGGGCGAACAACCAGATGCTGCGCCGCACCCCTGGGTGGCCGCGCAGGGCGAGCACGAACCGGTGCACCCAGTGCCAGCCGCGCAGCTCCCGCAGTTCGAGAAGGTTCACGACCGGCTCGCCGGCACCACCGGTGGAGTCGCTCATCGCTGCCCGGGCCCGGCTGAGGCGCAGCTCGGGGAAGAGCAGGCCGGCGCCGTCCCGGCCGAACCCGGGGACGGCAGTCAGCCCGGCCGACCCGCCCAGCGCCTCGTACGCGTCCCGGTCAGTGGCGCGCAGCGCCGCCAGCCAGGCCCAGAGCACACCGGGTTCGGCCCGCATGTCGACCGGGAGCGGCAGGTTAACCAGGGCGGTGGCCGGTCCGTGCGCGGGCCAGGCGAACGGACCGAGTCGCAGGATCGCCTCGTCAGCGCCGACCAGCACGTCGAACCAGGCACCGGCGGAGCCGGGCCGGCTGTTCTCGGCGACCGCCCGGAGCACCTTGAAGGTGGACAGTTGACGGCGGGCCCGTTCGGCGACCTCGGCGTCGGCGCTGCCGGTGGCGGTGACCAGACCGGCGAGCGACGGGCCGGTACTCTGCCCGGCCGCCGGCGGCAGCAGTGCCTCGGGAAGCAGTTCGGCGGTCGGTTCGACCAGCGGGCCGGCCCACTGGGGCAGGTCCGGGACGGCGGTCCAGCCGCCCAGCGGGATCAGGTCGGGGTGCCCGGCCGGGGCCGGGCCGGCCCCGGCCGGACGCCCGGTCACCACCCGGGAGTAGAGCCGCTGGTCGGCGGGGACCGCCTCGTCGGCGCGCCACACGTTCGGCGCGACCAGCCGTTGCGGGGCGGAACCGGCGACCTGCCACGCCTCCACCACCACCGGGCAGCGCCAGCGCCGGTCCCGCCAGTGCCGGATGGCCACCTGGGTGGCCAGGTCGGCCACCCCGCTGACCGGGCCCAGGTAGCGCTCGGCCTCCGGCACGTCGACGGGTACCAGCCGGTCGGAGTACCGGGTGGCGGTGGCGTCGGCCGGCTCGTGGGCGACCCGCTCCCGGCGGGCGTAGGTCTGGAACTCCCGGACGGCCCACCAGGTTGCCGCGTCGTAGCGGCCCGGGGTCTTCGCCGGACCGAAGCCGAGGGTGGCCAGGTCGGCCTGCAACCGGGCCACCCAGGTGTCGGTGACCACCGCGGCCGGTCGTTCCGCCCCGTCGTAGCGGGCCTTCCCACCTGCGGTGGCGTCGTGATCGTCGTAGCGCAGCAGGTAACCGCCGTAGGGCGGGGTCAGGGTCAACGAGCAGCCGAACGACAGGTCCACCCGGTACGCGGTCAGCGGGGCCGCCCGTTCCTCGCCGGGCAGGTGCCACCAGAGCCGCTGGGTGGCCGACTTGCCCTCCCCCGCCGGCCAGTCGAAGGTGATCTCGCCGAGGTTGTTGTAGCCGACGATCTCCTTACCGTTGCCCCATTTCCCGAGGTAGCCGTCGAGGTTGCGGGCGGCGGCCAGGTACTGCGCCAGGGCCTGCTCGCGGGGCAGTCCGGTCGGATCGAGCACCGGCTGCGCGGTGCCGCCCCGGTCGACCTGCGGGTCGGCCTCGTCGTGGTGGACGTAGCGCACCTGGACGTGCCACTCCGGGGATCGGGACAGCAGCTTCAGACCGTCGTAGTCGCTGACCGCCGGCCGGCCGGACACCCACCAGCCGGAGACCGCGTCGGCGGCGACGCTGACCTGCTTCCCGGCCTGGAACCGCTGTCCGGCCGGGGCGACCGCCTCGTTGGCCCAGCCGACCAGGTCCAGGCCGGGCATCAGGTCCAGCAGCGGCACGTACCCGAGGTCGTGCAGCCAGTGGGTCTCGTCGGACTCGTTGCGCAACGCGCTGGAGACGAACCCGGCGATCACCCCCTCGGTACGGTTGACCCCCTGGAACGGGTGGGCCGGATCCGGGCCGCAGGCGTACGGCAGCGTCGCCGAGTAGCGGATCCGTTCGGCGAAGCCGAAGTGGATGTCCCCGCCGAGCATCACGATCCGGCGGCGGCGTACCCCGTCCGGGGCGGGTGGGGCGGCGGAGAACAGCCGCCCGAGGAGCTTGTGGGTGGCCGCGTCACTGTGCGCCCAGGTGTCCTGGTAGTCGGCGTCGTACCGGGCGAAGGCGGCGAGTACCGGCTGGACCAGCTGCTCCACCGCCGGCATGCCGAACAGCGCGATCGGCTGCGCCACCACGGTGACCGCGTCGTCGCCGAGCACCCCGCCGCCGCGGACCATCTCGTCCAGCGGCGCGTCGGCCAGCAGCAGCCCGCCGGGGTGTCCGTCCCCGGCCGGGTACTGCCGCCAGGTGCGGGTGTCCAGGGCGAGAAGCTGGTAGCGGGGCCAGGTGACGGAGAAGTGGTAGGTCAACGCCCCGGCCGGGCGGACCGGGACACCGTACCGGTCGATCTCGGTGGGCAGGCCCAGCCGGGTGCGCATCCGTTCGTCGTCGGCGGTTGACGGCGCGGCCAGCCAGGCGGCGGTGCCGGCGAGCAGCTCCCGACCGGGCTCGCCGGCGGCGCCCTGCGCGGCGAAACGCTGCGGGTCGTTGCCCCAGACCTGGAAGATCGCGTACGCGGCCATCCCGTTGCGGACGATCCGCCGGCCCAGTTCCGAGCCGATCACCGCGCCGGTGACGAACTCCCGGGTCATGTTCCAGTCGTCGGTGACCTCGTGGTCGTCGGCGATGAGGTAACTGGGCACGTTGGCCAGTGCCCGGCGTACCGCGACCAGGCCGGCCTGGAACGCCTTGAGCTGGATCGCCTGCTGCTGCCAGCGCAGGTAGCGGTCCACGATCGGCTTCTGCTGCGCGGTGAGGACGTAGTGGCGGCCGGCGCGCATCCGGTCGTAGACGCTGCCGTCCGGGCCCCGCTCCTCCTTCATGATCCGGGTCTCGGCCGGGAAGACCTCCTCGAACCGGGGGAAGGTCACCGGCCAGAGCTGGTCCGACCAGGCCAGCAGGTACATGCAAACCCACTCGCGCAGCGACATCAGGTGGCTGTCCGCCTCGCCGGAGGTGAACTTCGCAGTCCGGGACAGGGTGACCGCCCGGGTGCCGGGCCGGAACTGCCGGTCCAGTGGTGGCGTCGTGGTCGAACCGTCGGGCAGCGGCTCCGGCGACATGCCGAGGTCGTCGGCGATACCGGCGCGGGCGGGAATCTCCGGCTCGCCCTCGCGGGCGGGTACCCGGTCGTGACCGAGCACCATGGACAGCAGCGGGTCGGCGACGTTGTCGGCGTAGATCTGGTCACCGGTGAGCACCAACTGGTGCGGGCGGCGGTCCGGGTCCCCGGCCACGGCTGCGATGACCGGGTCCAGGGTGACCAGCGCGTCCCGGCCGAGACCGTGTGGCCGGCGGCAGGACCCGTGGAAGAGACGCAGCCGGCCCGGGTCGGCCGGGGGCGTGGCGAAGGTCGGGTAGGCCGGCGCCCCGCCGACCGAGCGGGGGTCACCTGCGTAGGTCAGCAGGCCCTGGGCGGTGGCGCCGTCGACGGCCACCGCACCGTCGGAGAAGAGGCTCGGCCACGCGTCTGCCCCGCCGTCGAAGGCCAGGTCGTAGCCGTAGAGCCGGCCGGGCAGCAGACCGGCCCCGGTCGCGGTCACCGCGACCACGTGCAGGTTACGGCCGAGCGTCACGGTGGTCCGGCTGCCGGTCGCCACCTGCACACCCCGGTCGTACGTCGGTGCCGCGCCCGCCTCGAACACGGTCAGGGTGACCGTGCCGGTGGAGCGGACCGCGACGAAGACCGTCACGCTGCCCGGGTCGACCCGGCGCACCATCGGACCGCAGAGAACGTGCGGCGCCGTGGTTGCACTGTCCATGGTGATGGGTTCCTTCCCGCGTCGTGCGCCACTGCGGGCCGCACGCCGGGCAGTCTGGGCGGGACCGGAACCCGGGCACCAGGGACGGCGGTCCCGGGTGGACGGGACAGCGTCGCTGACCGGACGGCCGACACCGGTGACCCGTTGGGACGGCGGCCCTTCCGGTCGTTGGACCGGCGGGGGAAGAATCCCCGTGTGTCCTTCCCGTACCGCATCGGCACCAGCCGGTCGGCGCCGGTCCCGACGGCCCGCATCGCCGTGTCCCGGCCGAGGTCCGGCCCGGCGCGTCGGGTCGTCGCCTGGGCCGTACCCGTGGTCAGCGGCGTCCTGTCCGCCGCCGCCATGACCTGCTGGTTCCTGGTCCTGCCACCGATGACCACCGACCAGCTCTACTCGCTGGTCGACCTGATGGACGGGATCATCTACGGCGGCGTCGCCTGGGTCGTCCTGAGCCGGCGGGCACACCCGGCCGGCTGGATCGCCGCGGCGGTCGCCGTCGGTGGGTCGCTGGCCGCGTTCTCCCGCCAGTGGGAGCTGCTGGCCGCGCAGCACCCGCCGCTGTGGGCACCGACCGTGCTCACCGGGGCCCACCGCTGGGTCTGGGTACCCGGCCTCTACGCGTTGATGGTGCTGCTGCCGTGGCTGCTACCGGACCGGCCGCTGGGCTGGTTCAGCCGTACCGCGCTGGCCGTCGGCACCGCCTACCTGGTCGTCAACCAGTGGCTGGTGCTGACCTTCCCGGCGCCGTACGGACTCTTCCCGTTGGACGATCCCGCCCTGCGGGCACTGCACCGCGCACTGTTCCCGGTGGTCGGGCCGCTGCTGGTGCCGTTCGGGCTGGTCGCCGCCGCCGGAGCGGCCTGGCGGTGGCGCACCGGGCCGGTCCGGCAGCGGCACGGGATGGGCTGGCTGACCGTCGGTAGCGTCCTGCTCTGCGTGGCGTTCGTGATGATCTCGCCGCCGGACTGGGCCGCCTTCCTGCCGGATCGGGCCGCACCGCTGCTGATGCTGGCCTCGCAGGCGTTCTTCCCGGCCGCCGTACTGGCCGTGGTGCTGCGGCAGCAGCTCTGGGGCATCGACCTCGCGGTCCGACGCACCCTGGTCTGGCTGCTGATGACCGCCGGGGTGATCGCCACCTACATCGGCGCGGTGACTCTGCTCGACCGGATGCTGCCGGCCGGTTCGTTCGCCCCGAAGATCGTGGTGACGGCGCTGCTGGCCGCCGCCTTCCAACCGGTACGCGAGTGGGTGCAACGACGGATCGACCGGCTCATCCACGGTGACGGCACCGAGCCGTCGATGCGGCACCTGGCGCACCGGCTGCGCACCGCCGAAAAGGGGGAACGGATGATCGAGACAGTGGCCACCGCGATCGCCACCTCACTTCGGCTGGCCCGGGTGGGCATCATCGTCGACACCCCCGACCCGTCCGACCAGGCCCGACCACCGACGGTCTTCACCAGTACCGCCCACGTCGGGGGGCACGCTCCCGACACCGGCGACGACCGGCCCCACGGGGACGGGGCCCACCGCCACCGGGACTGGGACCGGGAGCCCGGCCCGACCAGCCCGGCCTTCACCACCATCGACCTGGTCAGCGGGCAGCGCCGGGTGGGTCAGCTGATCGCCTGGCCGCGTCCCGGGGAACGGCTCGACATCCGGGCGGTCTCGGCCCTGGCCGACCTGTCCCCCGTGGTCGCCGCAGTGGTCGACCTGGCCGCCACCAACGAGGCGCTCAGCCGCTCCCGGGCCCGCCTCGCCGAGGCCCGCGACGAGGAACGCCGCGCGTTGCGCCGGGACCTGCACGACGGTCTGGGACCGGCGCTCAGCGGTATCGGGCTGGGCCTGGCCGCCACCCGCAATCTGCTGCACCGCGACGCGGCGGCCGCCGGGGAGCTGCTCGACCGGCTCATCGTGGAGCTGACCCAGCGCGCCGACGAGGTACGTGACCTGGCCCGCGACCTGCTGCCGCCGGTCCTGTCCGACGGGGAACTGATCCCGGCCCTGCACACCCTGCGCGACCGGTACGCCGTTGCCGGACTGGACGTCCGGGTGCAGACGCCCGGCCAGCTCGACGCCCTGCCGGACAACGTGGCGACCGCCGTCTACGGCGTGGTCACCGAGGCGGTACGCAACGTCCACCGGCACGCCGGGGTGGACAGTTGCACGGTGGCGGTCAGTAACCAGCCGGACCGCATCCAGATCACCATCGCCGACCACGGCGGCGGACCACCCACCGCCGCTGGTGGCGGGGTGGGACTGCAGTCGATGCGGGAACGTGCGACCGGGGTCGGCGGCACGCTGACCATCGGTCCGGCCTCCACCGTCGGACCACCGCGCGGTACGACGGTCACCCTCACCATTCCGACCCGGAGACGACACGAATGACCGAATCCATCCGGGTCGTGGTGGTCGACGACCACCCGGTGTTCCGGCTCGGCATGACCGCGCTGCTGTCCACCCTGGACGGGGTGCGGTGCGTCGGCGAAGCCGCGGACGTGGACACCGCGCTGGCCGTCGTCGAGGCGGAACTGCCCGACGTGGTGCTGATGGACCTGCACTTCGCGGAGCGCTCCGGGATCGAGGCCACCGCGATCATCGCCCGGCGTACCCCGCAGGTCGGGGTGCTCGTCATCACCATGCTCGACGACGACGAGTCGCTGTTCGCCGCGCTGCGGGCCGGCGCCCGGGGGTACCTGCTCAAGGGGGCCAGTCCGGCGGAGGTGGAACGCAGCATCCGGTCCATCGCCAACGGCGAGATGATCCTCGGCTCCGCCGTCGCCGCGCAGGCCACCGCCCTGCTGTCCGGTGCGCGTACCGCTCCGACCCACCCGTTCCCCCAGTTGACCGACCGGGAACGGGAGGTCCTGACGCTGGTGGCCCGGGGGCTGGAGAACGCGGCGATCGCCCACCGGCTCGGGCTCAGCCCGAAGACGGTACGCAACAACCTGTCGAACATCCTGGTCAAGTTGCAGGTGAGCAGCCGCAGCCAGGCCATCGCGCGGGCCCGTGACGCCGGACTCGGTGGCTGACCGGGAGCCGGTGCTCTGAAGTGGGCAGCCGGCAGTTTCGCAGCGCCGGCACCGCGCCTGCCGGCGGCCGTCGCTGCCGCGACCGCACGTCGTACCGTGTCCAGTGCATCGGCGCTCAGTCGCGACGTGGCCGCGACGAAGGTGTCGGTCTCTTCCGGTACCAGCGTCACCGGTTCACTCCCGTCCTCCGGGGTCACGACATGCTGTCGATCGCACCCCATCCCCGCCTGCGGTGCTCGGCTCTCCGGCTTCCGGCCGCGTTACTGCTTGGGCGCGTCACTACACCTGCTGAGAGCAGGGCACGGGTGTACCGTCCGTAGTGGCAGCTCGCCGAGGTGGAGGTCGGCGGGTCGCGGCCCAGTCCTCAACGGGAGACGGCATGACGAAGTCCACCGTCGGTGATCGCCTTGCGGCGATCCGTCGTGAATCCAGGCTGACGCAGGAGCAACTCGCCGAGCGATCCGGGGTCAGCGTCGAGGTCATCCGCAAGCTGGAGCAGGGCAGCCGGGGTACTGCCCGTCTCGACACCTTGCACGCACTCGCTCGCGCCCTCCGCGTACAGACCACTGCACTGCTTGGTGATGCGTCGCAGGCCGCTGCTCGGGTGGAGCCGGACCACCAATCGCTGTCATTGGCCGAGATCCGCCGGGCGGTTGTCCCGGTACGGGGGCTCAATAACGTTCCGATGCTCGCTCCGCCTGACGAACCTCCCAGTCTCGATACGTTGCGTGCCAACCTGTACGCCGCTGACCGGGTCTACAACGCCGGGGACTACGCGGCCTCATTGAGGGATTTACCTCCGTTGCTGCTGAATGCGCGCGCTGCCGTCAGTCTCGCCAGCGATGAGAGACGGGCGGAGGCGTACGACCTGTTCGCCCGCACCCAGCGCCTGACCGGAGGGCTGCTGATCCAGTTGCGGGCCGATGACCTGGCGCAGACGGCGCTGTCCGGGGCTCTGGACGCCGCACAGCGGTCCGACGACAAGGTGGTGGCGGCGACGGTCGTCCAGACGATGTGCTGGCTGCTGATGCGCCAGGGCCGGATTTCCGAAGCGGCCGAGTTGGCAGTGACCACCGCTGACGAGGTCGAGCCACGGTTTTCCCGGGCAACGGCCTCTGAACTCGCCGCATGGGGCTGGCTGCTACTGGGCGCCGCCGCCTCGTACGCCAGGGACAACCGGCCAGACGCGGTAGGCGACCTGGTTGACGCTGCGGCCTCCGCTGCGGTCCGGATCGGTGAACGCGTGCCTGATTCCGATCGCCTGATGCTGGTTGGAGGGTTCGACACCGCCAAGGTGCAGATGCAGCGGGTGGAGGCGGCGGCTGTGGCCGGCGACGCCGGCCGCGTGCTAAAGCTGTCGGAGCTGGTGCCGCCTGCCCCCACTACAAGCAGGTCGGCATGGCGACGGCACCGTCTGGACGTGGCATGGGCGTATGCGGACCTCCGGCGGTACGGGAAGGCGACGGTGGTGCTGACGCAGTTGCGGGACATGGCGCCTACCTGGCTGCGGCAGCAGCGGTACGCGCGGGACATCGTGGACCGGATCGCGGCAGGGCGCCGCCGAGCGATGACGGACGAGCTGGCAAAGCTGGCTGATCTGATGGGCTGTTCGCGCTGACTGGTACATGCGGTCCGACTGGCTCCGGTCGGATGCGTCTGTCGCACTGCCCGCACCTGGAATCACACCCCCGGTAACACCAATCTGTATCGGTACGGTGACCTGCTGTTTCCTTTTGTGGCAGGCCACTGGTGTCGGGCGCGGTGACTCTCGATCTTCCACAGGTACGGTGTCGCGCCCCTGTCTACGGAGGTGGGGATGCAGGGTCATGGCGACGAACCGGCAGTGCGCCAGGGTGAGCAGGTCGAGCAGGCGGAGCGGGAGGCGGCGAAGCGGCGGCTGCTCGATCAGGCCGAGGCGGATCGGGTACCGGTGGAGGAGACGACCCGAGCGGTGCCGGAGCGGCGGTGGCGTCGTGGACGCTGATCTGTTGCCGATTGGTCGGCGGGTGGCGTACTGGCGTGGTCGGCGGAGGTTGTCGCAGCAGGTGCTCGCCGACCGGTTGGGGAAGTCGAAGAGCTGGGTGGACAAGGTCGAGCGGGGTGTGCGGTCGTTGGATCGGGTGTCCACGATCGAGGAAATCGCGGCGGTGCTGCGGATCGACGCGGCGGTGTTGCTGGGTCGGGACACCCCACCTGCCGAGGTGACCGGCCGGATCGAGGGTGTGGACATGGTCGGGGCGGCGTTGTCGGCGTACGACATCGCCCTGGGTCGGCCTCTCCGCATGCAAGCGCTGCCCGTCGACCAGTTGAGCAACAGCGTTCAGCATGCCTGGATCACTTTCCAGCATGCCCGTTACCCGCAGTTGGTCACGTTCCTGCCCGGTCTGCTGGCCGCCGCGCAGCGTGCCCATGCCGACGATCCGGTGTCGGGTCGCCCGCTGCTGGTGGAGGTGTACCGGGTGACGGCGTCGGTGCTGGT
>NZ_JBAKHU010000023.1:0-94884 GCF_036906895.1 Micromonospora sp. CPCC 206060 | reverse complement strand
GCAGAAGGTGCAGGTGTCGGCGTTCCCGGATCATTATGCGCAGTGGGAGAAGCTGGCTGCTGACCTGGTCGCCGAGCACTGGAACAACAGCTGAACCTGACAGGTGGCAGAGCGTTGGCCGGGTCCCCGACACGGGGACCCGGCCAACGGCATGTCCAGGTCAGTTACGCAGTTCAGGGCAGTTCCGTGGTTGTGCTCCTCATCCGGCGAGGAGTAGGGCGACTCCGCCGAGTAGGGCGACGGTCGAGGCTGCGGCCAGCGCCAGTACGCGCCGACGAGGGCGCTGGCCGTGGATGACGTGCAGTGCGAGGGCAAGTGGGCCGATCGGCAGCATGGTCGGTGATTCCCTTCGAGAGACGATGGCGATCCGCACCGCGGCACCGCAGGTGCCGAAGGCGATGTGCAGGGGATTGAGGCCGAGTTCGTGGGCGCCGTGTACATCGGCCTGCCACTCCTCCCGGTGCCGGGCGCGTAGGTCGGGGTCGGGGAGCAGGGCCGATGCGCAGCGCACCACGAGCAGCGCCGCCGCCAGCCCGGGGCGGCTCACCCGGCTACCCGGGGGCGCGCCGGGCGGGTAGCCGCCCGATCGGCTGCGGCGGCGCGGGCGCAGAGCCGGCGGGCCTCGGTCGCGCCGTCCGTGGTCAGCCGGTACATCCGTCGTCGTGGACCTCGCCGGTGGCTGTCCTCGTCCCAGTGGGAGGTGACCCAACCGGCCCGCTCCAGGCGGTCCAGGAGGGGATAGACCGTGCCGGTGGGTCGTCCGGTCAGCTTGATGATTTCCAGCCCCCAGCGGGGGCGATCTTCCTCGACCAGCACCGCCAGGACATCGACGGTGGCTCGGCCAACCCGGGCCAGTGGCTCCATGACGCTCAATCTACCTATGTAGTTTAAGGTCTGTCCAGTGGCTGGTCCGGCCGTGGACCGGTCAGCCGGTGACCAGGCGGACCCCGTACGCGCTGAGCGCCTCACCGACCGGCTGGAAATAGCTCGTCCCGCCGCTGGAGCAGTTGCCCGAACTGCCGACCAGAATGCCCTGGGCCTGATTGCCGGACATGAACGGTGCGGCGCTGTCCCCCGCCTCGGCGCAGACGCTGGTCCGGGTCAGGCCGTAGATCACGCCCTCCGGGTAGTGGACGGTCATGTTCTTGGCCTGGATGGTGCCGCAGCGCCAGCCGGTGGTCGAGCCGTACTTGCAGACGCTGGCCCCGACCGCGGCCGACGTGGCGCCCTTCACCGCGACCGTGCCGGCGCCGGTGCGGACCTCGCCCCGCGGCGTCCAGCCCGGATTGAGCTGTACCAGCGCGTAGTCGTTGCCGGGGAACGACGAGGCGGCGAAGTACCCCATCAGCTCGCCGCCCGGCGTGTAGACGGCGTCGCCGGCCTGTCCGCAGTGCCCGGCGGTGAGGAATCCGTTGAACGGGGTGACCTGGCCGACCACGCTGAACGACACCATGCAGCGGTACCCCGCGCCGGTACGGAACAGATCGCCACCGCGCACGTCCCCGGCGGCAGCGGCCGGGACGGCGGGCAGCAGGACCGCCGCGACCAGGGTGCAGAGCGTGGCCAGCAGGGGGCGCAGTCGTCGGATCATGCCCCGACCGTAGTTGATATCGATTGATGTCCATTCATAGAGATTGGGTCATACCGTTGTGGTCACCAGCGGCCCCGGCGTTGGTCCCGGGCGATCCGGGACAGGGTGGCGCCGAGCAGCAGACCCCAGAAGACGCCCAGGAAGGCCAGCAATCCGCCCCACTCCACACCGGTGGCCCCGGCCGTCGGGCCGGTGAGCGTCGGCACCGCGACCAGCAGTAGGACCCCGCTGACCGCGACGCCCACTGCGGCGGTCGTGCGCAACGGTCGGGGCAGGGTGCGCGCCACCAGCAGCCCGACCCCGCCGACCAGTGGGAGGACCAGGATCAGGGGCAGGAGCCCGGCCAGCAGCCAGGCGCCGAGGGCCACGGACTGTCCCGGCGTCCGGGCGGCCCCGGCCAGCAGCCGGACGCCGTACCCGAGCAGCGCAACCCCGGCCAGCACCAGCGCCACCCGGGTCCTCACGGGCCCACCCGAAGCGCGGTCACCCACTTGGTCTGCCCGGTCCCGGTCCGGCCCGCCGAGACGATCCGGCACGGGTAGCCGTGGTCCAGATCGAGGACCGCCCCGTTGATCCGCAGCGCGAGCAGGGTCGACCGGTCCCGTACCCGTCCCACCGGTAGCACGCTGCTGCGGTGCGCCCCGACCGGCTCCAGAGACTCGACGGTGACCCGGCCGACGGGCGCGCCCACCGCCGTCAGCAGGTCGACCAGTAACACCCCGGTCCAGTCCGCGTCCGCACTCCAGCCCTGCACGCACACGATCGGCAACCGCAGGGTGCGCTGCGGCAACCCGGCCAGCCGGGCCAGGTCCAGCTCACGCCGCCCGCCCGGCCACTGCACGGTCAGCCGCCACTGCGGGCCCACCCGGGCGACCCGGGCGGCCGAGGCGGTTCTGGTCACCCGTAGCTCCTGTGGACCCCGGTCGGCGCGCCGGCCCAGCGGTGACAGCCGGTCCAGGGCCGGAACGGTGGACCCGGCGGTGGCGAGTACCACGGCCGTCGCCGACAGGTACGCCCCGCCGAGCACGTCCCGGCGGCTCAACCCGACCCGCTCCGGTGCCGGCGGACCGAGCGGCATGGCCAGTCCGTCCCGGATCTGCGGCACCCTCACCCCGAGATGGATGGTCAGTGCGCCGACCGTGAGCCACGCCGCCGCGTGATGCGCCGGTGCGGTGGCGAACGGCCAGGGTGCCCAGCCGGCCCTGCCGAACAGCCCGGTCGTCAGCGTGAAGACAGCTCCCGCGACCAGTACGGACAGCGCGACCCGATCCGCGACGTACCCCAGCCGCCGCCCCGCCGGTGGGGTGGACAGTTTCGGACAGCCGCTCCAGAGCTTGGCCAGCAGCAGTGGTACGGCAGCCATGCCGGCGAGGACGTGTACCCCCTGGGTGATCCGGTAGAGCTGCACCGGCCGGGACGGCCACCAGGCGCCGTGCTGGGCGAGGTGGGACAGCAGTCCGGTGGCGAAGCAGAGGCCGAACGCCACCCCCAACCACAGTCCGAGCCGCGCGGAGACCCGTACGTCGTGCGCCTCCGCAGCGGAATCCCCCTTTCCGGGCAGCCGCCACCGCATGGGGCGGTATTGCCACCCGGGTCCGGTTGAAACCGGTGGGGGTGTTAACAAGGGGCCCTTCCTCTACCAAAAGCGATAAGCGGGGGCCCTTCCTTACCTCTGGGTGCGCGTGCGGGCGCGGTGACCTAGGGTCGTAGGCGTCAGCTTGGTCGTCCGACGACGGGAGGTGCCGCCGATGGGCCTGCGCACCTTCATCGAGGGCTGGCCGGTCTACCGTCAGCTCACCGGCACCGACCCGCTCGGCCGGGGCGCGGCGGCGAAGTCGGCCCGCTCGGCGGCGCTGACCCCGCGCACCGAGCAGGCCGACCGGGTGGCCCGCTCGGTCTGTCCGTACTGCGCGGTCGGCTGCGGTCAGCGGGTGTACGTCTCCGACGGCCGGATCACCCAGATCGAGGGCGATCCGGACAGCCCGATCTCCCGGGGCCGGCTCTGCCCGAAGGGCTCGGCCAGCAAGAACCTGGTCACCAGCGAGCTGCGCCAGCAGAAGGTCCGCTACCGGCGGCCGTACGGTACCGAGTGGGAGGACCTCGACCTCGCCACCGCACTCGACATGATCGCCGACCGGATCCTCGCCGCCCGCGCGGAGACCTGGGAGGACGTCGACGCCGAGGGGCGCCCGCTCAACCGGACCCTCGGCATCTCCAGCCTCGGCGGGGCGACGCTGGACAACGAGGAGAACTACCTCATCAAGAAGCTCTTCACCGCGATGGGGGCGCTCCAGATCGAGAACCAGGCCCGGATTTGACACTCCGCCACCGTCCCCGGTCTGGGGGCCAGCTTCGGTCGCGGTGGCGCGACGGACTTCCAGCAGAACCTCGCCAACGCTGACGTCATCATCATCCAGGGTTCCAACATGGCCGAGGCCCACCCGGTCGGCTTCCAGTGGGTCATGGAGGCCAAACGGCGGGGGGCGAAGGTCTTCCACGTGGATCCCCGGTTCACCCGGACCAGCGCGCTGGCCGACGTGTACCTGCCGATCCGGGCCGGCACCGACATCGCGCTGCTCGGCGGGGTGGTGCGGTACATCCTGGAGAACGGGCGGGACTTCCGGGAGTACGTACTGGCGTACACCAACGCGGCCACCATCGTCAGTCGGGACTTCGCCGACACCGACGACCTGGACGGCCTCTTCTCCGGCTACGACCCGGCCACCAACAGCTACGTGCAGGACAGCTGGCAGTACAACGGCCACGAGGGCAGCGCCGGCAGCGGGCACACCGCGAAGGAGCGGGACAGCGCCGCCGGGTTGGAGCACGAGTCGCACGGCGCCCGGGCCGGCGGGCCGAGCCGCTGGGACGAGACCCTGCAACACCCGCGCTGCGTCTACCAGATCCTGCGCCGGCACTTCGCCCGCTACACCCCGGAGATGGTGGAACGGGTCTGCGGCATCAGCCAGGAGCAGTTCCTGGAGCTGGCCCACGCCTGGACGGAGAACTCCGGTCGGGAGCGGACCGGCGCCCTGGTCTACTCGGTCGGCTGGACCCAACACAGCGTCGGCGTGCAGTACATCCGTACCGGCGCGATCATCCAGCTCCTGCTGGGCAACATTGGCCGCCCCGGCGGGGGTGTCATGGCGCTGCGCGGACACGCCAGCATCCAGGGCTCGACCGACATCCCGACGCTGTTCAACCTGCTCCCCGGCTACCTGCCGATGCCGCACCACGCCGATCACCCGACCTTCGACGCCTGGGTCGACCGGATCCGCTACCCCGGGCAGAAGGGCTTCTGGGGCAACGCCCCGGCGTACGCCGCCAGCCTGCTCAAGGCGTACTGGGGGGACGCGGCCAACCCGGAGAACGACTTCTGCTACGGCTACCTGCCCCGGATGACCGGCGATCACGGCACCTACCAGCAGGTGCTCAACATGATCGACGGGAAGATCAAGGGCTACCTCCTGCTCGGTCAGAACCCGGCGGTGGGCTCGGCGCACGGCCGGGCCCAGCGCCTCGGCATGGCCAACCTGGACTGGCTGGTGGTCCGGGACCTCTTCCTGATCGAGAGCGCCACCTTCTGGCAGAACAGCCCCGAGGTGGCCACCGGGGAGATCGTGCCCGAGGAGTGCCGGACCGAGGTGTTCTTCCTGCCCGCCGCCTCGCACGTGGAGAAGGAGGGCACCTTCACCCAGACCCAGCGGCTCCTACAGTGGCGGGAGAAGGCCGTCGACCCGCCGGGCGACTGCCGTTCCGAGCTGTGGTTCTTCTACCACCTCGGGCGGGTGTTGCGGCAGAAGCTGGCCGGTTCGACCGAGCCCCGGGACCGGGCCCTGCTTGACCTGACCTGGGACTACCCCACGGACGGCCCGTACGACGAGCCGAGCGCCGAGGCGGTGCTGCGCGAGATCAACGGGTACGACACCCGCACCGGCCGCCCGCTGTCCAGCTTCGTCGAGGCCCGCGACGACGGCTCCACCGCCATCGGCTGCTGGATCTACAGCGGCGTGTACGCCGACGGCGTCAACCAGGCCGCCCGGCGCAAACCCCGGCACGAGCAGGACTGGGTGGCCGCCGAGTGGGGCTGGGCCTGGCCGGCGAACCGCCGTACCCTCTACAACCGCGCCTCGGCCGACCCGGACGGCCGACCGTGGAGCGAGCGGAAACGCTACGTCTGGTGGGACCCGGAGCGGGCCGAGTGGACCGGCTACGACGTGCCGGACTTCGAGCGGACCAAACCCCCGACGTACCGGCCACCGGAGGGGGCCAGCGGGGTGGCCGGGATCGCCGGCGACGACCCGTTCATCATGCAGGGCGACGGGAAGGGCTGGCTCTACGCGCCCACCGGGGTGCTCGACGGGCCGCTGCCGACCCACTACGAGCCCGCCGAGTCGCCGGTGCGCAACCCGCTCTACGGGCAGCAGGCCAACCCGACCCGCAAGGTCTACCCGCACCCGGTGAACCCGATAAACCCGAGTCCGCCGCAGGCGCACAGCGACGTCTTCCCGTACGTCTTCACGGTCAGCCGGCTCACCGAGCACCACACCGCCGGGGCGATGAGCCGCAACGTGCGGCACCTGGCCGAGCTGCAACCGGAGATGTTCGTCGAGGTCTCCCCGGAACTGGCCGGGCTGGTCGGCCTGACCCACCTGGGCTGGGCGCACCTGGTCAGCGCCCGCGCGGTGATCGAGGCGAAGGTGCTGGTCACCGAGCGGCTCACCCCGCTGCGGGTGGAGGGCCGGGCGATCCACCAGCTCTGGCTGCCGTACCACTTCGGCACCGAGGGGCTGGTCACCGGCGACTCGGCCAACGACCTGTTCGGCATCACCCTGGACCCGAACGTGCTGATCCAGGAGAGCAAGGTCGGCACCTGCGACGTCCGGCCCGGCCGGCGACCCACCGGGCCGGCGCTGCTGGAGTTGGTGGCGGCGTACCGGCGGCGGGCCGGTCTGACCGGGGGAGCGGGTACGCCTATCCTGACCACCGATGCCGGCGGCGACCGGGAGGCCCGCGACCATGGTTAGTGCCAACAGCCTGTACGGCCCACTCGATCCGGCCCCGGACGCCGGGTACCCGGACGCCCCGCCCCGGATGGGGTTCTTCACCGACACCAGCGTCTGCATCGGCTGCAAGGCGTGCGAGGTGGCCTGCAAGGAGTGGAACGACGTCCCCGACTCCGGTTTCGACCTGCTCGGCATGTCGTACGACAACACCGGGGCGCTGACCGCCAACGCGTGGCGGCATGTGGCCTTCGTCGAGCAGCCGGCCACGGTGCCGCAGGCCCGGCCGGTCGGGCCCGAGCCGGCAGCCGGGTCGCCGCCGGCTCCCGGGCCGCAGTTCCTCGGTATGCCCGGCACCGAACCACCGGGCCGTAGCAGCACCGCCGAGCGGACCGACTTCCGCTGGCTGATGATGTCGGACGTCTGCAAGCACTGCACCCACGCCGCCTGCCTGGACGTCTGCCCGACCGGTTCGCTGTTCCGCACCGAGTTCGGCACCGTGGTGGTGCAGGAGGACATCTGCAACGGCTGTGGGTACTGCATCCCCGCCTGCCCGTACGGCGTCATCGACCAGCGCGCCGGTGACGGCCGGGCGTGGAAGTGCACGCTCTGCTACGACCGGATCGGCGCCGGGATGACCCCGGCCTGCGCCCAGGCCTGCCCCACCGAGTCGATCCAGTACGGCCCCCTCGACGAGCTGCGCGAACGGGCCGCCGCGCGGGTGGCCACCCTGCACGAACGGGGGGTCACCGAGGCCCGGCTCTACGGCCACGATCCCGATGACGGTGTCGGCGGGGACGGCGCCTTCTTCCTGCTCCTCGACTCCCCCGAGGTGTACGGCCTGCCCCCGGATCCGGTGGTCACCACCCGGGACCTGCCGGCCATGTGGCGCCGTGCCGGGCTCGCCGCCCTCGCGGTCGCCGCTGCCGCCGTCACCGCCTTCGTCGGGGGCCGGCGGTGAACCCCCGGGCACCGGGCCGGCTCGGGCATCCGGACGGCACCGGTGGCGGTGGCCGGGGCGGCAAACGTGACGATGGCCGGGGCGGCAGTCGGGGCGGTGGCCGGGGCGAGCCGCTGAACGTCCCGGTGGCCGAGTTCACCAGCTACTACGGCCGGCCCGTTGTCAAGGTACCGGTCTGGCGTTGGGACATCGCCGCGTACCTTTTCACCGGCGGGCTGGCCGCCGGCAGTTCGCTGCTCGG
Organism: Micromonospora sp. CPCC 206060; assembly: GCF_036906895.1. Lineage (NCBI taxonomy): Bacteria > Bacillati > Actinomycetota > Actinomycetes > Micromonosporales > Micromonosporaceae > Micromonospora > Micromonospora sp. CPCC 206060. Next base: position 87,088 of record NZ_JBAKHU010000023.1, on the reverse strand, counting down.
TGCCGGCGCGAGTGTGACCGGCCGCCCCGGGCTGCGCCGCGCCGCCCGGCTCACCTCGCTCGGCGCGCTCGGCGCCAGCACCTACTTCCTGATCAACGACCTGGGCCGGCCGGAACGGTTCCACCACATGCTGCGGGTGGCCAAGCCGACCTCCCCGATGTCGATGGGCACCTGGATTCTCGCCGCCTTCGGACCGGCCGCCGGGCTCGCCGCGGTCGCCGAGGCCGCCCCGCTGCTGCCCCGGCACGGGCTGCCCGGACTGGCCCGCCGCCTGCTGCCCCGCACCGGGGACATCGCCGGTGGGGCCGCCGCCGTGATCGCCCCGGCCCTGGCCACCTACACGGCGGTGCTCCTCGCCGACACAGCCGTACCGTCCTGGCACGAGGCGTACCCGGAACTGCCGTTCGTTTTCGGCGGCAGCGCACTGGCCAGCGCGGCCGGCGCCGGTCTGCTCGCCGCGCCGCTGGCCGAGACCGGTCCGGCGCGGCGGCTGGCGGTGGCCGGCGCTGCCCTGGAACTGGCCGGCGCGCACCGCATCGAACACCGGCTCGGCCTGCTCAGCGAGCCGTACCGGACCGGGCGGGCCGGGCGGCTGTTGCGCGCCGGGCGGGCGCTGACCGCGCTCGGGGTGGCCGGGGCACTGCTCGGCCGGCGTAGCCGGGTGGTCTCCGCGCTCTCCGGCGCGGCGCTGCTGGCTGCCTCGGCGGCCACCCGGTTCGGCATCTTCCACGGCGGGGTCGCCTCGGCACGGGACCCGAAGTACACGGTGGTGCCGCAGCGGCAGCGACTGGCCGCCCGGGCCGAGGCGGTGGAGCCGGTCCGGGAGCGCGACCTGCCCGGCGACTGAGCCAACCCCACGCGGCCGGCAGTCGATCACCTGTGGTTAGCTGCCCGTGGAGGCGTTCAGGCGGCTGGTGCCCCTCCCGGTCTTCAACACCGGTGTGGTCCGGGATCCGGGCCAGGCGGGTTCGATTCCCGTCCGTCTCCGTCCCACGCTTCGCATGATCGTCTGTCGCTCAGCGGTACGACACGCCGGGTCAGTCCCCGCTGAACCGCAGACGATCATGACAGTGCGGGCGTTCGCCCGCAGCGAGGCTGGATATGCTCCGGATTCAGCAGGATGGCGGCCCGGAAGGACGGACTATGGGCGACGGGCCGGACGACCCCCGGCGACGCATCCCCCGTACCGACGTGCTGCTCGCCGACCCGCGACTGAGCGCCGCCGTCCACCGGCACGGCCGGTCCCGGGTCAAGGCCGCCGTCACCACCGCCCAGCAGCGGGCCCGGCGCGGGGAACTGCGCCCCGACCAGGTCGCCGACGCCGCCGTCGCCGCGTTGCCGGGCGGGTACCCGCCCGGGCGGCCGGTACTCAACGCCACCGGCGTCATCCTGCACACCAACCTCGGTCGGGCACCCCTGAGCGCCGCTGCCGTCGACGCCCTGGTCACCGCCGCCGGCCACACCGACGTGGAACTCGACCTGGCCACCGGTCGGCGGGCCCGGCGCGGCCGGGACACCATCGACGCGCTCGCCGCCGCCACCCCGGACGCGGAGGCGGTGCACGTGGTCAACAACGGGGCCGCCGCGCTGGTGCTCGCGGCCACCGCTCTCGCCGCCGGCCGGGAAATCGTGGTCAGCCGGGGCGAACTGGTCGAGATCGGCGACGGATTCCGCCTACCGGACCTGCTGGAGAGCACCGGGGCGCGCCTGCGCGAGGTGGGCACCACCAACCGGACCAGCCTCGCCGACTACGCCGCCGCGATCGGCCCGGCCACCGGATTCGTGCTCAAGGTGCACCCCTCCAACTTCGTGGTCACCGGGTTCACCGCCGCCGTACCGGTGACCGCGCTGGCCACCCTCGACGTACCGGTGGTGGCCGACATCGGCTCGGGCCTGCTCGCGCCCGATCCGCTGCTGCCCGACGAACCGGACGCGGCAACCACCCTGCGGGCCGGGGCGGCCCTGGTCACCGCCAGCGGCGACAAGCTTCTCGGCGGTCCGCAGGCCGGGCTGCTGCTCGGCCGCGCCGACCTGGTCGACCGGCTGCGCCGGCATCCCCTGGCCCGGGCACTGCGGGTGGACAAGCTCACCCTGGCCGCCCTCGCCGCGACCCTGCGCGAACCGGTCACACCGGTCCGCGCCGCCCTGCACGCATCCCCCGCCGCGCTGCGGGACCGCACCGAACGGCTACGGGACGCGCTCGGCGGAGCCGGCCGCAAGGCCGAGGTGGTGCCGTCGGTCGCCGTGGTCGGCGGCGGCGGGGCACCCGGGATCGAGCTGGACTCCTGGGCGCTCGCCCTGCCCGAGGAGTACGCCGGACCGCTGCGCCTGGGCGACCCGCCGGTGCTCGGCCGGGTGCTGCGCGGCCGGCTGCTGCTCGACCTGCGCTGCGTCCCACCGGAGCACGACGACCTGCTGCGGGCGGCACTGCTGAGCCTGCCGACAGGGGACTGACGTGTTCGTCGTGGCCACCGCCGGGCACGTCGACCACGGCAAGTCCACCCTGGTCCGGGCGCTGACCGGGATGGAACCGGACCGCTGGGCCGAGGAACGCCGCCGGGGCATGACCATCGACCTCGGCTTCGCCTGGACCACCCTGCCCTCCGGCACGGTCAGCGCGTTCGTGGACGTACCCGGACACGAGCGTTTCGTGCCGAACATGCTCGCCGGCGTGGGCCCGGTACCGGCCGCCCTGGTCGTGGTCGCCGCCGACGGTGGCTGGATGCCGCAGTCCGCCGAGCACCTCGCCGCCCTCGACGCGCTCGGGGTCCGGCACGGGCTGCTCGCGGTGACCCGCGCCGACCTCGCCGACCCGGATCCGGCGCTGGCCCGGGCCCGGGCCGAGATCGCCGGCACCTCGCTCGGCCCGGTCGAGGCGGTGGTGGTCAGCGGTACCACCGGTGCCGGCCTGCCCGGGCTGCGGGCCGCCCTGGACCGGCTCGCCGCGCGGCTGCCCGCCCCGGCCACGGCCGACCCGGTCCGGCTCTGGGTGGACCGGGCGTTCACCATCCGGGGCAGCGGCACCGTGGTCACCGGCACCCTCGGCGCCGGGCGGCTGCGCACCGGTGACGAGTTGGAACTCGGCGGCAGTGGGGAGCGGGTGCGGATCCGGGGACTGCACAGCCTCGGTACCGCCCGGGACGAGGTGACGGCGGTCGCCCGGGTGGCGGTGAACCTGCGCGGGGTGCCCCGGGACCGGCTGGCCCGGGGCGACGCCCTGCTCACCCCCGACCGGTTCCGGCACACCGACCTGCTCGACGTCCGGCTCACCGGGGACCCGGTCGCCGACCTGCCGGCCGAGCTGGTCCTGCACGTCGGTGCGGCGGCCGTGCCGGTACGGGTACGCCCGCTCGGCGCCGACACGGTCCGGCTGCGCCTGGCCCGGCCGCTGCCGCTGCGCATCGGGGACCGCGCGCTGCTGCGGGACCCGGGACGCCGGCAGGTCAACGGCGGGGTGACCGTACTGGACGTGGCCCCGCCGCCGCTGACCCGCCGGGGCGCGGCGGCGACCCGGGCCGGTGTCCTGGCCGGGCTGGACGGACGCCCCGATCTGCCCGGCGAACTGCTCCGCCGGCACCTCGTGCGCCGGGGCGACCTGGCGCGGATGGGAGTGCCGGTCACCGGCGACCCGGTGGCCGGGGACTGGTACGCCGACCCGGGGTACTGGCGGGATCTCGGGCGGCGACTGCCCGAGGAGGTACGCCGGTACGCCGCGGCGCACCCGCTGGACCCCGGTGCGCCGGTGGGCGTACTCGCCCAGGCGCTCGGACTGCCGGACCGGGCGCTGGTGGCGGCGCTGGTGGTACCCCCGCTCGTGCTGCGCGGTGGTCGGGTGGCCGCCACACCGGCCTCGACACTGCCGGAGCCGGTGGCCCGGGCGGTGGACCGGATCCGCGTCGAGTTCGCCGGCCGGCCGTTCCGGGCGCCGGAGGCCGAGCGGCTGACCGCGCTGGGGCTGGGGCCACGGGAGATCGGCGCGGCGGTCCGGGCCGGTGCCCTGCTGCGGCTGGCGGAGCAGGTGGTGCTGCTGCCCGAGGCGGTGGACCAGGCGGTCCGGGTACTGGCCGGGCTGCCCCAGCCGTTCACCCTGAGTACCGCCCGGCAGGCGCTGGACACCACCCGCCGGGTGGCGGTGCCGTTGCTGGAACTGCTGGACCGGCAGGGGGCGACCCGCCGGTTGCCGGACGACGCCCGGGTCGTGCTGCCGGCCGGGACGGATCCGCGTTGACCTCCGGTGCGGGCGGGTCCGGCAGCCGGTGCACCGGGCCCGATCCGGTGAGCCGGATTCCGGCCCCCGCCACCCCGGCCGGGTCTACCGTCGGGGCATGGACCCTGCGGCGGTCTGGCGGGACGGCAACCACAAGTGGCGGATCGAGGCGTACCGGGCACCGGACCTGCGGTTCGCCGTCTACGCCACCAACGGCACCGCCGAGTCGGCGCCGCTGTGGTTGTTCGGCATGTCCGCGCTGGCCCGCTGGCTGATGACGCACAACATCGGGCTGGACGACCTGGAGAAGGTCTAGCCGGGCCGGCCCGGCGGGGCCGTCATCGGTTCCCGCCGTCGCCGTGCCGTCCGTCGCCGGTCAGGCCATCACGCAGGGCGTGCTGTCGACGGTGCAGCTCGTGGTCCGGTCGATGCCGGTGACCTCGAACTGGAAGGTCCGCGAGCGGCCCCGGGGCACCGCCGCGCCGGTGAAGGTGACCGTCCGGCCCTGCTGTGCGAACTCGGCCCCGGACACCCCGGTGACCCTGCCGAGCGCGCCCAGGGTGATGGTGACCGTCCAGTCCCGTGCGGTGCCCGGCCCGTCGTTGTCGAGCACGACCTGGCCGGTGAAGCCGAGGGCCTGGGTGTCCACCGTGGTGTACCGGGCGGTGAAATCACCCGCCGTCGGTGCGCCGCCGGTGGTCCGGGCGGCGCGCGGGGTGGGCCGGTCGGTGGCGGTCCGGGTCGGGCCGGGCCGGGTGGTGGCTCTCGCGGCCGGGGTCAGGGCCCGGCTCGGCGCCCCGTCCGGCCCTGTCGGCTCCCCGACCGGACTGGTGGGGGAGCTGCTTCCGGCGTCGGCCGGCTGCCCGCCCTGGCCGGTCAGCCACAGGCCACCGGCGCCGGCCACCAGCACCCCGGCGGTGACCGCGACGAGCGCGGGACGGCGCCACGGTGGGGTCACCGGGCCGCTCGGGGCGACCGGGGTGGTACCGGCGGTCGCTGGTGGTTCGAGATCGACCTCGCGGAAGGCCAACCAGTCCAGCACCGCCGGCAGCCGGTTGGTCAGCACCTGCTGGTAGCTCTCCTGGCGTTGCCGCCGGTACGCCGGGGTCCAGCCGCCGGACTCCAGGGTCTCCCGCAGCGCGACCCGGCAGCCGTTGCTGGTGGTGTCCAGGGTGCACTCCACCAGTCCGCTCCGCTCCGGTTCGGTCCAGCGCAGCACCAGGGATCGGGGTTCGCGGCACCCGATCACCTGGACCCGGGCCGGTCCGGCGAAACCGGGCAGGTCGGCGGTGTGCAGCAGCAGTGTGCCGCCGGCTGCCGCTGCGGTACCGGCCGGCAACCCCGGTGTGGCGGTACCGCCCCCGGTCGGCGTGCGGTCGCCGTCGGTGGTCTCGTCGGGCAGCAGCTCCGCCTCGACGAACCACTGGGCGAGCAACCGTCGGTCGGTCAGCGCCTGCCACACCCGGTCCGGCGGGTGGCGGAAGTCGATCGCGGTCCGGATTTCGGTCACGGCGCGACTTTACGGCCATCCGGCCCCGCTGCCACCCCGGGCTGGGGTTAAGTGTCGGGAGGGAGGTGGCGGAGGAGGACGGGTGTGGGCGGCTACGGTGCACAGCTCGCGCTGGTGCTGTTCCTCGTCGCGGTCAACGCCGCCCTGTCCGGTACCGAGATGGCGCTGGTCTCCCTGCGTGAGGGGCAGTTGCGTCGGCTGGCGCAGCGGTCACCGGCCGGGCGGGCGCTGGCCCGGTTGGCCCGTGACCCGAACCGGTTCCTGGCCACCATCCAGCTCGGCATCACCCTGGCCGGCTTCCTGGCCTCGGCGGCGGCTGCGGTGTCCCTGGCCGAGCCGTTGGTCGGCCTGCTCGGTTTCCTCGGCGCGGCCGCCGGGCCGGTGGCGGTCATCGGGGTCACCGTGGTGCTCACCTTCATCACCCTGGTCCTCGGTGAGCTGGCACCGAAGCGGCTGGCGATGCAGCGGGCCGAACGGTGGGGGCTGCTCGCCGTGCGTCCCCTGGAACTGCTGGCCCGGCTGGCCCGACCGGCCGTGTGGCTGCTCAGCGTGGCTACCGACGCGGTCGTCCGGCTGGTCGGGGGCAACCCGCAGGCCTCCCGGGAGGAGGCCAGCGAGGAGGAACTGCGGGAGCTGCTGACCAGCCAGCGCAACCTCTCGCCGCAGCAGCGGGAGATCGTCAGCGGTGCGTTCGAGATAGCCGACCGTACGCTGCGGGAGATCCTGGTTCCCCGGTACGGGGTGACCACCCTGCCCGCGCGGTTGTCCACCGACGAGGCGGTCCGGCGGCTCGCCGGCACCGGGCGCTCCCGGGCACCGGTGATCGGGCCGGCCGGGTTGGACGACATCCTCGGGATGGTGCACATCCGGGACCTGGTCGGGGCGGGAGGGCAGGCGGTCGCCGACCGGGTCCGTCCGGCGGTGTTCCTGCCCGAGACGCTGCGGGTGGCCGAGGCGATCCGGGAGCTGCGCCAACGGCACGAGCAGTTGGCTCTGGTGGTCGACGAGCGGGGCTCCACCGCGGGGCTGGTCACCATGGAGGACCTGCTGGAGGAGGTGGTCGGCGAGTTGTACGACGAGACCGACCGGGACGTCCGCCAGGTGGTCCGGGCCGAGGACGGGTCACTGCTGGTGCCGGGCGGGTTCCCGCTGCACGACCTGGCGGACATCGGCGTTGAGCTGGGCTTTCCGCTGCCCCGGGAGTACACCACCGTCGCCGGACTGCTGCTCGCCCGGCTGGGGCACCTGCCGACCGGTCCGGGGGAGCGGGTGCAGTTGCCGGAGTTCAGCGCCGAGGTGGTCCGGGTGGAGGGGCACGCGATCCGGCAGGTACGGCTGCGGGTGACCCGCGTCCACCCGGACAGGGGATCCGAGGACGCCGGGTGACCTCGGACGGGGGATCCTGCGGCGACCGGGCCCTCGACGCGCGGGCCGTCGATAGCGTGGCGGACGTGAGTAACCGAGGTCTACGCACGGTGCTGGCGGTGCTCGCCGGTCTGGCGGTGCTCTACTTCGGCACCGGTGGCAGCGCGCCGGCCGACGGGCGTCGGGTGACCAACGCCGTGCTGCTGCTCGCCGCCGGTGCGGCGCTCGCCGTCTGGTACCTGACCCGGCCCGGTGGCGGCGGCAAACCGGTCAGCTGACGGCTCGGCAGTCTCGCCGACCGGGCGGCCCGGTACCCCGTCCGGTCGTCAGTGGCTCCCGGCCAGGCGGCCCAGCTCCCCGGCGGACTCCTCGCCGAGCGCCACCCGGATCAGCGCCGCGGCGAACCGGGCGAAGTCGGTACCGGGTACCAGCCGGGCCAGTGCCGCCGATTCGGTCGGCAGGCCCAGCCGACGGGCCCCGGCGAGCATCCGCCGGTCGGTGAAGGGCCGCAGGTCGGGCCAGACCTGCTGCGCCTCGCGCAGGAAGATGTCCGCTCCGGTCGGCCCGATGCCCGGGAACTCGGTCAGCGACCGGCGGAGTCCGGCCGGATCGCCGTCCGCCTCGGCGTGCATCCGCCGCAGATCGCCCCGCCAGTGTTCCTGGCAGAGTCGGGCGCCGGCACCGAGCATGGTGGCGGTCCGTTCGTCGTACCGGCGGTAGTGGCCGCGCCCCAGCGCGTCCACCCGGTCCTGCCAGCTCGCCGCCTCCATCCGCTGCGGGGTACGGAAGCCGGCCCGGAAGAGTTCCCGGGCGGCGGCCACCGCCACCCGGGCCCGGATCCGGGTGCTGAGCAGGGTCGCCAGCACCAGGAGTTGGTACAGCGGCGCGGGCCGGTCGGCCAGCGGGATGCCGGCCTCCTCGGCGTACGTGCGGCCCTGCCGTTGCAGCAGGGTGTGCACCAGCGCGCGGTCGTCGCCCATCTGGCCTGCATACCCCGCTTCGGGTCAGCTAGCCGTGCCGACCGGGTGGGCCCGGCATGGGGCCGGCGGGGGCGGGTAACCGGTAGGCGTGCGCGAGGCACGCGCGCGGCCCGAACCGGAAGGAGACGGCGATGACGAACGTGCAGCAGACCGAGATGCGGCGTAACGGCAGGAACCCGCTGGTGCAGGACAGCAAGGGACCCGGCGAGTCCGGGCACCCGCGCTCGTCACGGCCGGAGCGGGGTCGGCCGGTACCCCGGGGTCAGGTCTCGCCGTACGGCCCGGCGGCCCAGCCGGTCGCGGAGGACGCCGAGGAGCGCGAGTCCGGCTGACCACGGTCAACCACGGGTACGCAGCCGACGCCAGGTGGCGGCGGCTGCGTACCCGTACGCCAGGTGGGGCACGATGTCCGACAGCCAGTCGGTGCGGCTCCAGCGTCGGGGATCGGTCACGCCCAGCACGGTCATCGACCCGCTGGACGCGGCCATCACGCCGGCGCCGAGGGCGACGGTGGCGAACGTCAGCGGCACCCGCCGGTTCCCGACGAGCACCGCGAAGGCCGCTCCGGCCCCCACCCCGATCATGTAGCCCAGCAACGGCCCGAGGCCCGAGCGGCGGTTCGCCGCCCGGTCCTCAGGCCCCAGGTCCACGTGTGTGGCGTCAGCCAGTCGGCGGACCGTCTCCTCCGGTGTACCGCTCGCCGGTCGCGCGCGTACCGCCATGTCGGCGAAGGTCAGTGCGTTGAGCACGGTGCTGCCCACCGCGCCGGCCACCGCGCCGTCGACCAGGTCGTCGCGTCGCACCGGTCAGCGCCGTTCGCCGGGTGCGCGTTCCCCCTTGGGGCCGAGTCCCCGTTCACCACGCAGGACGCCGCGCTGTCCGGAGTTCTCCTGGAGCAGCCGGTTGGCGACCGCGTTGGCTTCGTCGTCGGCGGCCCGTCCGGAGTTCTCGACCAGTTTCCGCAGGTGTGCGCGCTGGGTGTCGTACGCGCGACTGCCCGGCCGTGGTCCTGGCATGACCTGCCTCCCTCTCTGCGGTGCGGTTGGCGTACCCGCAGCGTTGGGTGTTGGCGTGCCCGCCGGGTCTACCCGTCCCGGTCCCGGTCATGCCCATTGGTTCACTCTTCGTGCCGGAGCACCGCCACCGGGCAGGCGCTGTGGTGCAGCACGGTGTGACTGACCGAACCGAGCACCAGCGCGGCGAACCCGCCGAGGCCCCGTGCACCGACCACGACCAGTTGCGCCCGGCGGGACTCCTCCACCAGGGCCCGCCCGGCCCGTCCCCGGACGACGCGTCGGGTCACGGTCAGCCCCGGGTACCGTTCGTCGAGCCCGGCGGTCGACTCGGCCAGCACGCGGCGCTCCTCGTCGCTGACCTCCCGCTCGTCGTAGATCAGCGGCTGCATGTCGCCGGGCCCCTCGGATGCCGGGTGCCGCCAGGCGTGCAGGGCCACCAGTTCCGTGCCGCGCCGGATGGCCTGGTCGGCGGCGAACGCCACCGCCGCGCTCGACCGGGGCGAGCCGTCCACGCCGACCACCACCGGCCCGTCGGACCGTTCGGCCCCCCGGGCCACCAGCACCGGACCGGCGGCGTACGCGCTGACCTGCACCGCCACCGAGCCGAGCAGCAGTGAGGCGAAGCCGCCCAGTCCCCGGTCACCGATCACGATCAGGGCGGCCCGGGTGCTCTGGCCGAGCAGCACGGCGGCGGCCTCACCGTCGACGATCTCGCCGGTGACCGTGATTCCCGGTGCCGCCGCCTCGGCTACCGCGACCGCTTCGGCGAGCATCCGTTCGGCCTGGTGACGCAGCCCGGATCCGGGTGGTCCACCCTTGGGTGGTCCCACCGGGACCCGCAGCAGCGGCCACACGAAGGCGTGCACCACCCGCAGGGGGCGGTGCTGCCGGGTCGCCTCGGCGGCGGCCAGCCGGACCGCCCGTAGGCCTGGTTCGGAGCCGTCGATCCCGACCACGACTGCGGCTTTCGTCGTATCCACGGCTGTACCTCCGTTTTGTCAGCTCCGGCCCAGTATCGCCATACTGCGCAGGGTCGCGGGGCGGTATCGCACCGCTACCTGTGCTGGGTACGCTGTCGCCGGCACCGGCCCGGCCGGTTGTCCGTCGGCGTTGGCCACGATGGGTGAGGGCCCCGTGTGTACCCGGCGGACGTCGCGCCGCCCCGCCGGCTTCTCCGGCGGGTGACGACCGGGCCGACGACTGAGGTTCCACTACGGCGACCGGTCTGCCGGGGGCATTCCCGGCGACCGTATGATGCTTGCCCTATAGCAAATATTGCAGTGGAGGAAGCTGATGTCGGACGCCGCCGGCGTGCTCTCGCGCGCGCTCCGGGAGGCCCCGCCGGACATGCTGGTGGAGGCCGCCGACCGGACGGTACGCGTCCTGCTCGACGCGCGGGGGGCGGAGGTCCTGCTCGCCGACTACCGCAGCACGGGACTCTGGCCGGTGCGCCGGCCCGCAGCGCCAGATGACGACGCGCCGGTCGACGCGGCCCACCGCTGCTACGGCGCCCAACGGGAGGTGCTGGCCCACGGCGATGACGATAGCTGCCTGCTCTACCTGCCCCTGACCGCCTGGGGCGAACGGCTCGGGGTCCTGGTGGTCGACTTCGCCACCGCTCCCTCGCCCGAGGTGGTCCGGCGGGCCCAGGAACTCGCCGGTGATCTGGCCACCGCACTGCGCGCGGCGGACCGGGACACCGACCGGTACCGGCGGGCCCGCCGCCGGGAGCGGCTGAGCATGGCCGCCGAGATGCAGTGGGACCTACTGCCCGGGCGCAGCGCCGCGCACGAGGCGTACCGGCTCGCCGGGCAACTCGAACCGGCGTACACCGTCGGCGGGGACCACTTCGACTGGGCGATCAACGGCGACGACCTCTGCGTGACCGTGCTCAACGGCGACGGAACGGGACTCGCCGCGTCCCTGTTGACCTCGGTGGCGGTCAACGCGATGCGCAACGCCCGCCGCTCCGGTGGTGGGCTGGTCGAGCAGGCCGAGCTGGCCTCGGACACGATCTACTCCCAGTACCGGGGTCGCCGGCACGTGGCGACCCTGCTGCTGGAGCTGGACGTGCGCACCGGGCGGCTCGGTGCCGTCGACGCGGGATCACCCCGGGCGGTGCTGCTCCGGGGCACCTCGGTCCGGCCACTGCGGTTGGAGCAGCAGCTACCGCTGGGCATGTTCGCCGAGACCCGGTACGAGGTGCAGGAGCTGCTGCTGCAACCGGGGGACCGGCTCTTCGTGGTCAGCGACGGGGTGTACTCGGCCGAACCGGGTGGCCGCGAGCCGTACGGCCGACGGGCCATGGCCCGGGCGATGCGGGCCGCATGCCTTCAGCCCGCTACCGAGGCGGTTGGTACGGTGATACGCGAGCTGCATGCCTACCATGACCGTGTCGATCTGCGCGACGACGCGGTGGTGGTCTGCCTCGACTGGTTCGGTGGCGGCAGGGACGGTAACCCGGAGACCAGCCGATCCATCGGGGACGGTGGGCGGTCGGCCGGCCGTGCCGGCGGCGGACGCACGAACTGAACGACCACAGAGGACACCGGGTGGAGCGACCTCCGAATCTGGCCGCGGCGATCGAAGCCGCCGCCGAGGCGCTGATCGGTGTGCTCGACACGGCGGGCGCGCGGCACGCATCCTCGGTGTCGCCCACCCAGCTCCGGGTGCTCTCCCTGATCAGCACCCGGCCCGGCACCAACGTCAACGGCCTCGCCGAACTGCTCAACGTGGTCCCCTCCTCGGCCAGTCGGCTCTGTGACCGGCTGGAAGCCACCGGCCTACTGCGCCGGGTGGCCGATCCCCGCGACCGGCGGGAGGTCCACCTGATGCTCACCACCTCGGCACGGACCCTGCTGGCCGAGCTGAAACAGTGCCGGCACCAGGCGGTGCAGACCGTGCTGGAACGGATGCCCGCCCGCGCCCAGCACGAGCTGCTGCTGTCCCTGCTGGCGTTCAGTCAGGCCGCGCAACTCTCCACCGCCGCCGACAGCCCGTCCGACGCGCGTACCGCCTGACCGGGCCCGCCGGGGGACGCGGGCGCGGCTGCGGCGCATCTTCACCACCGACCCGGGTAACCGCGCGGTGCCGTCGGCTGCCTGCCGGCGCGCCGAGCGGAGGGAGCCCGAGCATGCGGTACGACGAGTTCGTGGCCCGGGTGCGGGAGCGGGGCGAATACCCCGACCGGGCCGAGACGGAACGGGTCATCCAGCAGGTGCTGGGGGTGCTGGCCCAGCGGCTGAGCCCCGACGAGGCCGAGGATCTCGCCGCCCAGCTGCCGTTGCCCGCCGGTGCCTGGCTGACCGCCCGTTCCGGCGGCGCGGTGGCGTTCGGGGTACGGGAGTTCCTGGGGCGGGTCGCCAGCGGTGTCGGGGCGACCGAACGGACCGCCGAGTGGGACGCCAGCGCCGTACTCAGCACCGTGGCCGAGGCAGTCTCCGGCGGAGAGCTGAACGACGTCCTCACCCAGCTCCCCTCCGGCTTCGCGGTGCTCTTCGGCCGTCCCGTCCTCAGCGACTGACGGTGCCGGCCCCGCCACCGTCCCGTCCTCAGCGACTGACGGTGCCGGCCCCGCCACCGTCCCGTGCTCAGCGACTGACGGTGCCGGCCCCGCCACCGTCCCGTGCTCAGCGACTGACGGTGCCGGCCCCGCCACCGTCCCGTGCTCAGCGACTGACGGTGCCGGCCCCGCCACCGTCCCGTGCTCAGCGACTGACGGTGCCGGCCCCGCCACCGTCCCGTGCTCAGCGACTGACGGTGCCGGGGCCGGCCATCGGCACGGTCACAGAGGCTAGCCTCCTAGGATGCTCTAGGCGTGGTGTGCGGTCTGACGAGAATGATGTTGGGGCAGCGGCACCGGCAGGAGGCCGGGCGCGCCCGGATATAGTGGCCACGCGACGCGCCGCCGGCAGCCCGGAGGCACCGGTGGCGGTCGCGTGTAGGTGGTGGTCCTCTGGAACCCAGTGGACGATGATCCGGCGACAGCCGGTCGGCAGCGCGTACGACCTGTCCGGGTCCGCGGCCCTCTGGGCCGGTCGGGCCGTGGCGCGTACGCGGAGGGAGGTTCCGTGTCGCGTCGGTCGACGCGGGCGACCCAGACCGGGCCAGGCGGGGATACCGCCGTCGCGTCCGGAACCGACCGGGTCCTCACCCTGCCCAACCTGATCAGCTTCGCGCGCCTGCTGGGCGTGCCGCTCTTCCTCTACCTCTTCCTTGTGTCACGGGCCGACGTGGCGGCGATCGTGGTGCTCGCGGTCGGCGGCACCAGCGACTGGGTCGACGGCTGGATCGCCCGCCGGCTCCGCCAGGTCAGCCGGCTGGGTGAACTGCTCGACCCGCTCGCCGACCGGCTCTACATCCTCGCCACCCTGGTCGCCTTCACCGCCCGGGACGTGGTGCCCTGGCAGTTCACCGCCGCGCTGCTCGGCCGGGAGCTGCTGCTGTTCGGCTCGCTGCTGGTGCTGCGCCGGCACGGCTACGGTCCACCGCCGGTGCACTACGTGGGCAAGACCGCCACCTTCGTCCTGCTCGCGGCCTTCCCGTTGCTGCTGCTCGCGAAGGCGGTGCCGGCCGCCTCGGCGGTCGCCGGGGCCACCGGCTGGGGGCTGGCCTGGTGGGGTCTGGTCCTCTACTGGGTCGCCGGGGCGTTCTACGTGATCCAGGCTGGTCAGCTCGTCCGGGCCGCACGCCGGGCGGCGGCATGACCGGGTCCACCGGTGGCCCGACCGGTGGCCAGCGCCCGGCGCGTACCTACACCCCCGACTTCCTCACCGAGCTGTTCCGCAACCCGCTCGATCCCGGCTACGCCGCGGCGGCGGCCCGTCGCCAGCAGGCCGGGGGGCCGACCGGATGGCAGCGGGGCGCGGTGCGCGCGGTGACCGTGGTCACCCTCCTCGTGCTCGGTTTCCTGTTCGCCGTCGCGTACCGGCAGACGGTTGCCGAGGAGCCGGGGCGCAGCCGGGCCCGCGCCGGCCTGGTCGAGCAGATCAAGCAGCGGGAGGGCGAGACCAGCGAGTTGGCCCGCCGGGCCGACGCGTTGCGCGGCGAGGTGGCCCGGCAGCGGGACGCCGCGCTGACCGGCAGCGCCGCCGCCCGGTTGCGGGACCTGGAGGCGGCCACCGGGCTGGTCCGGGTCCGGGGGGACGGTGTGGTGGTGCGGGTGGCCGACGCCCCGTCCAAGGCCGACGCGGTCACCGGCCAGGGTGGCACCAACCTGGGTCGGGTCCTCGACAGCGACCTGCAGAAGATCGCGAACGGGTTGTGGAGTGCCGGTGCGGAGGCGATCGCGATCAACGGCCAGCGGCTGACCGCGACCTCGACGATCCGCGCCGCCGGTGGGGCGATCCTGGTGGACTACCGCCCGGTGACCGGCCCGTACGAGGTGTCGGCGATCGGGCCGGACGAGCTGGAGGACCGGTTCAACGACAGCCTTGCTGCCCGGTTGATGCGGAATGTCGCCGATGAGCACGGCCTGTCCTTCGCGGTGCGTGGCGCCGATGATCTCACCCTGCCGGCTGCCAGCGGGCCGCAGTTGCGCTATGCGCGGCCGGTGGTCACCCCGACCATCTCGGCGCCCGGCAGCAGCGCTCCCGGCAGCAGTGCCCCCGCCGCGTCGCCGACCGGTACGCCGGACGTAACCCGCCCTTCTGGAGGTAACCGATGATCGCCGTGCTCGCGTTGCTCGCGGGTGTCGTGCTCGGGGTCTACCTCGACCCCACGGTGCCCGCCGCGCTCCAGCCGTACCTGCCGATCGCCGTCGTGGCCGCTCTGGACGCGGTCTTCGGCGGGGTACGGGCGAAACTGGACCGGATCTTCGACGACAAGCAGTTCGTCGTCTCGTTCATCTCGAACGTGCTGGTGGCCGGGCTCATCGTCTACCTCGGTGACCAACTCGGGGTGGGTGGCCAGCTCTCCACCGGTGTGGTGGTGGTACTCGGCGTGCGTATCTTCGGCAATGTGGCCGCGATCCGTCGGCACCTGTTCCGGGCGTAGGTTGGCGGGCGATGACTGACAAGCAGACCGAGACGGGTGGCGGCTGGCCGCACCCGTCGGGCCCGGCTGGTGTGCCCGACGGTCGCGGGAGTGCCGGGGTGCCGGCGCAGCCGGCCCCGCCCGTGGTACCGGCCGGTGACGAGCCGACGGTGGAGGTTCCGCTGGAGCCGGGGTCGGGCCAGGTGACCCCGCCCGTTGCGGCGCCCGGGCAGCCTGGTCCGGCACCGCAGCCCGGTCGTCCGGAACCGGACGACGATCCGGGGACCACCGTGGATCTGTCCGCCTATCCCGTTGTCCATCCGGTTGGGCCGGCCCCGGTCGATGCGGGACCGGCTGTCCCGGTCGCCCGCCGACCGGGCGTTCCGGCCGAGCCGGGGCCGGTAGGTCCTGCCGTTCCGGCCGCGGATGATCCTGCTGTTCCGGCTGGGGACGATCCTGCCGTTCCGGCTGGGGACGATCCTGCCGTGGGTCCCGGTGCGGCGTCGTCGGCCGGTGGATCCGGCTCCGTCGCGGCGGCTCCGCCGTCCCGTCGGGTCAGTTCGGCCACCGTGATGATCGCGGTCCTGCTGGCGTTGCTCGGATTCACGTTGGTGGTGCAGCTCAAGACCACCTCGACCGATCCGACGCTGGCCGCGACCCGGCAGGAGGACCTGGTCCGGATCCTGTCCGACCTCGAGTCGCAGGAGGAGCGGCTGCGGCAGGACATCCGCGCGCTGGAGGAGAGCCAGCGTCAGCTCAACTCGGGCGCCGAGGGGCGTAAGGCGGCCCTGGAGGAGGCCACCCGTCGGGCTGACGAGATGGGCATCCTCGCCGGGACCCTGCCGGCCACCGGGCCGGGCCTGGAGGTGCGTTTCACCGGTGGTAAGCGGGCCGTCGGGGCGGCCACCCTGCTGGACGCGGTGCAGGAGCTGCGCGGTGCCGGTGCGGAGGCGATGCAGATCTCCGGCGGTGACCGTGCCTCGGTGCGGATCATCGCGTCGACGTACTTTCTCGACCCGCCCCGGGACGAGAACGGGATCATCGTCGACGGGCGGCGGCTCACCGGTCCGTTCACGATCACGGTGATCGGTGATCCGGCGACCATGAGGACCGCGCTGAACATACCTGGCGGGGTGGTGGCGTCGGTCAACGGCGACGGCGGTAACGTGATCGTCGAGGAGCGTGAGACGGCTGAGGTTTCGGCGGTGCACGCTCTGACCGAGTTGAAACACGCCCGGCCGGTCTCCTGACCGTCCGGGACGCGCCGGTGGAGGATCGGCGCACGGACGGTCAGTGCGATGACGAAGGACGCGACTGGTGATTCCTGAGGATCTGCGATACACCGCCGAGCACGAGTGGGTGGCGGTCGACGGCAGTGGAAACGTGCGCGTGGGCATCACCCAATTCGCGCAGGACGCCCTGGGCGACATCGTCTACGTCCAGCTGCCCGAGGTCGGCGCCGAGGTGGTGGCCGGGGATTCCATGGGCGAGGTCGAGTCGACCAAGAGCGTCTCGGAGATCTACGCGCCGTTGAGCGGTACCGTGTCGGCGCGGAACGACCAGCTCGCCGATGCTCCCGAGAGCATCAACACCGATCCGTACGGGTCGGGTTGGCTGGTGGAGTTGACGCCGGCCGACCCGGCTGCGGTGGACGCTCTGCTCACTGCGGACGCCTACCGGGGACTCACCGAAAGCTGAGCGCGGATTCCGGAAGCCGGATTCTTTCCGCGCGTCCGGTTGCCCTCCATTTCGGCGCTGGCTAGGCTCGCCCAGTCGACCGAGAACCAATAGTCGCGCGTTGCGGAAATGCCCGTAAGGGTACGGGGAGCCAGCCGCCGGGGGTGAGAACGCCCGGCGGCCAGACCCGCCACTACCCGACGCCGACCGAACAGATCCGTGAGGTGGTCCAATGACGCGGCCAGACGACGAGTTCCCCCCACTCGACGTCACATCGACGCTCAATCTCGGTTCGCTCGAAGAAGTGCTGGAAGGGCCGGATGCCGATGTGGTGCCGAGCCGGATGTCCGGTTCGTTGCCGCCGGGCATGGCGCTGCTGGTGGTGCGCCGTGGTCCGAACGCCGGTGCCCGGTTCCTGCTCGACCACGATGTGACCACCAGTGGCCGGCACCCCGACAGTGACATCTTCCTCGACGACGTGACGGTGTCCCGGCGGCACGCCGAGTTCCACCGTGACGGTGGGACGTTCACCGTTCGGGACGTGGGTAGCCTGAACGGTACGTATGTCAACCGGGAGCGGGTCGAGGCGGCGACGCTGAGCAACGGTGACGAGGTCCAGATCGGCAAGTTCCGAGTGGTCTTCATCGCCGGTCCGCGCCCCGAGGAGGAGGCCGGCCGGGGGTGAACGAGCCTGCGGCGGCGACGCCGCCCGTGGCCGCCCGGGCCCAGCCGCTGATGAGTATCGGCGAGGTGCTGGCGCAGCTGCGGGTGGAGTTCCCGGACACCACCATCTCGAAGTTGCGGTTCCTTGAGGCCGAAGGGCTGGTGGAGCCGCAGCGGACCCCGGCTGGTTACCGGAAGTACAGCTGGGAGGATGTGGCGCGCCTGCGGTTCGTGTTGACCGCACAGCGTGACCACTATCTTCCGTTGCGGGTGATCCGGGATCAGCTGGCCGAGCTGGATGCGACCGGTGGTGCGCCGGGTCGGCAGCGGCCGGCGCTGGTGGCGGTGGGTCCGGGCGGTGAGGTTCCGGGTCGTGCCCCGGCGGAGTCGTCGGTCGAGTCGACGGAGGTCCGGCTGGGCCGGGCCGATCTGGTGGCGCGGAGTGGGATCGACGAGTCGACGTTGGGCGAGTTGGAGCGGCTGGGCATCCTGGTGTCCAGCCCACCCGGCTGGTACGACAGTGACGCGTTGATCATCGCGCAGGCGGTGGCCGGGTTGGCGGCGTACGGTCTGGAGCCGAGGCACCTGCGGGGCTACCGGACGGCGGCCGACCGGGAGGTCGGGCTCTTCGCTCAGCTGATCGCCCCGCTGGCCCGGCAGAACGATCCGGCGGCGCGGGCCCGGGCGGCGGAGACCGGCCGGGAGTTGGCCGCGTTGTCACAGCAGTTGCACGCGGCGCTCATCCGGGTGGGTCTGCGGTCGGCGCTGGGCCGCTGAGGCGGCCGGCCCCGGCAGAGAGATCGTCCCCCGGATGTGTGCCGTACGCTTCTGAGGGGGAGACCCTTCCCGGCATGGCCGGCGGGCCGACGCGTGTGGGACGACTGTCTCGCGGCCCGTGTACCGTGCAGGGAAGGGCGCGGTGCGGCGGAGAAGACAACGACACGGAGGCGGCGGTGCGCGAGCTGAGCGTGGTCGGGGTTCGGGTGGAGCTGCCGAGCAATCAGCCGATCGTCCTGTTGCGGGAGGTCGAGGGCGACCGCTACCTGCCGATCTGGATCGGTGCGGTGGAGGCCACGGCGATCGCCTATGAGCAGCAGGGTGTCAAGCCGGCGCGGCCACTGACCCACGACCTGTTGCGGGACATCCTGGCGGCGTTGCAGGCGCCGTTGCGGGCGGTGGAGATCACCGAGTTGAAGGAGAACGTGTTCTACGCCGATCTGTTGATCGGTGACGGGCTGCGGATCTCCGCCCGGCCGAGTGATTCGATCGCGCTGGCGCTGCGGGTGGGTGCGCCGATCCGTTGTGCCGAGCAGGTGCTCACCGAGGCCGGCATCGTCATTCCTGACGAGCAGGAGGACGAGGTGGAGAAGTTCCGGGAGTTCCTGGAGCAGGTGCGGCCGGAGGACTTCGCCGGCTGACGCCCCTCGGTGGGGCGCTTCGCATCTGCGGTTACCGTCCGTGACTTCCTGCGGGTGTCCGTGTGATGCTGCGGCGTGTCGCGAGGCTTCCTCCCAGCTTGCCACCCATCCCGGGGTTAGGGTGGCGGTATCGAGGGGTGCACGTCGCTGCAATCGGCGTGTAACCGCACGGGCGGGGAGGTTGTCCGGATGAACGAGCCGTTGGACCCTGATCCGGGTACGTTGGAGCACCGCCACACCGGGACCGTCACCGACGACGACACGGTTGGATACCGCGGGGTCACCGCGTGCAGCGCAGTCGGGATCAGTTACCGCCAGTTGGACTACTGGGCACGTACCGGGCTGGTCATTCCGAGTGTTCGTGACGCGTCGGGTTCCGGGACGCAGCGGCTCTACTCGTTCCGCGACCTGGTCGTGCT
This sequence comes from Micromonospora sp. CPCC 206060, assembly GCF_036906895.1. Lineage (NCBI taxonomy): Bacteria > Bacillati > Actinomycetota > Actinomycetes > Micromonosporales > Micromonosporaceae > Micromonospora > Micromonospora sp. CPCC 206060. The sequence continues at coordinate 67,860 of NZ_JBAKHU010000023.1, read as the reverse complement.
GAAGGTCGTCAAGCGTCTGCTCGACGCCGGGGTGTCCCTGCAGAACATCCGTAAGGCGATCGAGGCGCTGCGATCACGTGGGGTCGGTGACCTGGCCGGTATCACGCTGATCTCGGACGGCACCACGGTGTACGAGTGCCGCTCCCCGGAGGAGGTGGTCGACCTGTTGCAGGGCGGCCAGGGGGTGTTCGGCATCGCGATCGGTGGTGCGTTCAAGGAGATCGAGGGCTCGCTGTCGCAGCTGCCGGCGGAGCCGGCGGGGGCTCCGGCTGAGATGCCGACGATCGGTGGTGGCGCCGTTGAGGACGAGCTCGCCGCCCGTCGGGCCCGTCGTCGCGCCGGTTGACCGGGGGCGGTGGCGGCGGATCGTCAGCGCCGGTTGGCGGTCGTCCGGGGACAGCGGTACCGCTCGTCGCGGCCCCACCTGCCATGGGTGGGCGGTGGGTGACCGGCTGAGGCAGTCTTGACGGGTGACGGAGCGGATCGACGACCTGACCGGGCTGATCGCCGGCGGTGGGGTGGTGGTGCTCAGCGGCGCCGGGCTCTCCACCGACTCGGGCATCCCGGACTACCGGGGGCCCAGCGGTGCCGCGCGGCGGCACACCCCGATGACGTACCAGACCTTCACCCGGGATTCGCTGGCCCGGCGCCGCTACTGGGCACGTAGCCATCTGGGCTGGCGGACCATCGCGCGGGCTGCGCCGAACGCTGGGCACCGGGCGGTCGCCGGGTTGCAGCGCCGGGGGCTGGTGGACGGGGTGGTGACGCAGAACGTCGACGGTCTGCACCAGGCTGCCGGGAGTCCCTCGGTGGTGGAGCTGCACGGGTCGCTCGACCGGGTGGTCTGCCTGACCTGTGGGAACCTGACTTCCCGGGAGGAGCTGGACCTGCGGTTGCGGCAGGCCAACCCGGATTTTGATGCCCGGGTGGCGGCGGTCAACCCGGACGGTGACGTGGATCTCGCCGACGCGGACGTAACCGGGTTCCGGGTGGTGGACTGCGGGATCTGCTCCGGCGGGATGCTCAAGCCCGATGTGGTCTTCTTCGGCGAGACGGTGCCCGCGCCCCGGGTCGCGGACTGTTTCGCCCTGGTCGAACGGGCCCGGCTGCTGCTGGTGCTCGGGTCGTCGTTGACGGTCATGTCGGGACGGCGGTTCGTGCTTCGGGCCGCGAAGGCCGGGGTTCCGGTGGTGATCGTCAACCAGGGGGCCACCCGGGGGGACGGGTACGCGGCCCTCACCGTAGACGCGCCGCTCGGGGCGGTACTGCCCGAGTTGGCCCGCCGGGTCGACGCCGCCGGGCCGGCGGCGTTGCCGGCGGTTCCCGTCGGCGGGGGCGTCCCGGTCGGTACGGCGTCCGGCGGTGACCCCGCCCCGGTGGCGGTCTGAGCGTGCGCGGTCGGCGTGACGGCGGTCTGAGCGTGGGCGGTCGGGGCGATGGCGGTCGGCGCGACGGCGGTCGTCCGGGTGGTTGCGGAGCGTGCCCGCAGCGCCGCCCCGCTGCCGTGCTGGGAGCCGGAGGCCGAGGTCAGCGCTTTCCGCCGCGGGTTTCTGCGGGGTGCCCGGGCTGCGGTTGTCCGGCACGCTGGTAGCGTTGGCAGTGCCGGTATCACCCACGTGGGAGAGACCGTCCGCGTCGGTGCGGGCGGCGCCGAAGGGGCAAATCCTCCCCGGAACCTCTCAGGCAGAAGGACCGCGTGGGCAGGGCACTGTGGAGCACCCCTGCGCGGGGCGGCGACAGAGGGGGAGGCCGACCTGTCGACCTCGCTCCGGGAGCAGCCCAGATGACCGTTGATGACTTCGCCGCCCGCCACATCGGCCCGGATCCCGACAGTGAGCGGCAGATGCTGGATGCCGTGGGCTACAGCTCGATCGACGAGCTGATGGACGCGGCCATTCCCGAGGTGATCCGCTGGCACGGCACCCTCGACCTGCCCGCTGCGGCCAGCGAGGAGGAGACGATCCGCGAGCTGCGGGCGCTCGCCGCGCGCAACACTGTCGCGGTCTCCATGATCGGTCTGGGCTACCACGGTACGCACACCCCGGCGGTGGTCCGCCGCAACGTGCTGGAGAACCCGGCCTGGTACACGGCGTACACGCCGTACCAGCCGGAGATCAGTCAGGGCCGGTTGGAGGCGCTGCTGAACTTCCAGACCATGGTCACCGACCTGACCGGGCTGGCCACGGCCAACGCGTCGATGCTCGACGAGGGTACCGCCGCGGCCGAGGCGATGACGCTGGCCCGGCGCGCCGCCAAGAGCCGCAGCAACGTGTACGTCGTCGACGCCGACGCCCTGCCGCAGACCATCGCGGTGCTCACCGGCCGGGCCGAACCGCTCGGCATCGAGGTGCGGGTGCTGGACCTGACCACCGAGGCGCTGCCCGGGGACTTCTTCGGTCTGCACCTACAGTACCCGGGGGCGTCCGGGGCGGTGCGTGACCACGCCGACCTGGTCGGTGCGGCGCACGCCGCCGGTGCCCTGGTCACCGTCGCGGCCGACCTGCTGGCGTTGACCCTGCTGCGCCCGCCGGGGGAGATCGGCGCCGACATCGCGGCCGGTACCACCCAGCGGTTCGGGGTGCCGATGGGCTTCGGTGGTCCGCACGCGGGTTACCTGGCGGTCCGCTCGGGTCTGGAGCGGATGCTGCCCGGCCGGCTGGTCGGGGTCTCCAAGGACACCGACGGCAACCCGGCGTACCGGTTGGCGTTGCAGACCCGGGAGCAGCACATCCGGCGGGAGAAGGCGACCAGCAACATCTGCACCGCCCAGGTGCTGCTGGCGGTGATGGCCAGCATGTACGCGGTCTACCACGGTCCGGACGGGTTGCGGGCGATCGCCCGGCGTACCCATGCGATGGCGGCGCGGCTCGCGGCCGGGCTGCGGGCCGGCGGGGTGCAGGTCGCGGACGCGTTCTTCGACACGGTCACCGCCACGGTGCCGGGCCGGGCGGCCGAGGTGGTCGCGGCGGCCGAGCAGCGCGGGGTGAACCTGCGTCTGGTGGACGCCGACCGGGTGGGGGTGGCCTGTGACGAGACCACCACCTCCGCGCACCTGGCGGCGGTGTGGGCGGCCTTCGGGGTGCCCGAATGTACCGACGAGGTCGGTACGGAACTGCCCGGTGCGCTGGTGCGTACGACCGACTTCCTCACCCACCCGGTGTTCCGCAGTCATCACTCGGAGACGTCGATGCTGCGCTACCTGCGCCGGCTGGCCGACTCCGACTACGCGCTGGACCGGGGCATGATCCCGCTGGGGTCCTGCACGATGAAACTCAACGCCACCACCGAGATGGAGCCGGTGAGCTGGCCGGAGTTCGCGCACATCCACCCGCTCGCGCCGGCCGGGCAGACCGCCGGCTACCGGGAGCTGATCGCCTCCCTGGAGCGGTGGCTGGCCGAGGTGACCGGGTACGACGCGGTGAGTGTGCAGCCCAACGCCGGCTCGCAGGGGGAACTGGCCGGGCTGCTGGCGATCCGGGCGTACCACCGCAGTCGCGGTGCGGCGCACCGGGACGTCTGCCTGATCCCGTCGTCGGCGCACGGCACGAACGCGGCCAGCGCGGTGATGGCGGGTATGCGGGTGGTGGTGGTCGGGTGCGACGCCGACGGCAACGTCGACCTGGTCGACCTGGATGTCAAGATCGAAAAGCACCGGGACGCGTTGGCCGCGATCATGGTCACCTACCCGTCGACGCACGGGGTGTACGAGACGGGGATCGCCTCGCTCTGCGCGAAGGTGCACGACGCGGGCGGGCAGGTGTACGTCGACGGGGCGAACCTGAACGCGCTGGTCGGGTTCGCCAAGCCGGGCCGGTTCGGTGCCGACGTGTCGCACCTGAACCTGCACAAGACGTTCTGCATCCCGCATGGTGGTGGCGGGCCGGGGGTCGGTCCGGTGGCGGTTCGGGCGCACCTGGCGCCGTTCCTGCCGGGTGACCCGCTGGCCGCGTCCGGCGACCGGCCGGCGATCTCGGCGGCCCGGTACGGGTCGGCCGGGATCCTGCCGATCCCGTGGGCGTACCTGCGGATGATGGGTGCCGAGGGGCTGACCCGGGCGACCGGGGTGGCGGTGCTGGCGGCGAACTACGTGGCGGCCCGGCTGCGGGGCCACTACCCGGTGCTCTACGCCGGCAACAAGGGCCTGGTGGCGCACGAGTGCATCCTCGACCTGCGGCCGTTGACGAAGGCGACCGGGGTGAGTGTGGACGACGTGGCGAAGCGCCTGATCGACTACGGGTTCCACGCGCCGACGATGAGTTTCCCGGTGGCCGGCACCCTGATGGTGGAGCCGACCGAGAGTGAGGATCTGGCCGAGTTGGACCGGTTCTGCGAGGCGATGATCGCGATCCGGGGCGAGATCGACCGGGTCGGCTCGGGGGAGTGGCCGGCGGGGGACAACCCGCTGTCCAACGCGCCGCACACGGCGGTCATGGTCAGTGCGGACTCCTGGCCGCACCCGTACCCGCGGTCGGTGGCGGCCTACCCGCCGGGTGTGTCGCCCGCCGGGAAGTACTGGGCGCCGGTGCGTCGGGTCGACGGCGCGTACGGCGACCGTAACCTGGTCTGCTCCTGCCCGTCCCCGGAGGCGTTCGAGGACTGAGCCGCCCGGACCGTGCCGGGACCGGTCGTTCCGGGCACGGTTCCGGTGCGGGCGGCGCCGCCGCCCCGGTGCTGGTCGGCTGCCCCTGTTGCGGTATTGGTCGGCGTCCGGCGCGCCGGGGCGGGGCGGACCGCCCCGGCGGGTGGGGCCGCGCCGACCGGTGGGCGGCGGCCCCGAGGTCAGGGACTAGCCTGTGGTCGGCGCCGGACAGGTGCTACTGAGAGCGACGATCAGGCTACGAGGGCGTGCCGGGCGGGGCCTCGGTGCGGTGCGATGCTGCTGCCGTCGGGCAGTAGTTCGCCGGTGTCCTCGAAGACGATGACACCGTTGCAGAGCAGGCTCCAGCCCTGCTCAGGGAAGCAAGCGAGGACGCGGGCGGCTTCGCGGTCGGTCGCGTCGGCGGAGGGGCAGGTGGGTTGGTGCTGGCACATCGGGTTCTCCGGACTGTGGGGGCACTGTGTCATGGTTCACATGACCAGTGACGCACAGTACCAAGCCGGAGTGCGCTCCATCGAGCAGCTACCCGACCGGTTCTCCGGAAATCCACTGAACGGATGATGGGCCATGGTCCGGTCGGTGTGGAAGCGCTCCCATATCTGATGAGGGTGCCTGCCGCCCCCGGCTCCTGCGCCGGCTCCCTGGTGGAACGGGACCGGTTCGAGTGGCGCCTGGGTGAGCCCGGTGACCCAGCCGCGTTGATCGAGCAGTTCCTGGCCGCCCACGGCCTGCCGGTCGGTGATCTGGCGCGTCCGGGTGGCGCCGGGCACCACGACGACGGGCCCTGCGGCGCCGCGCTGTTCGTCTCCGCCGCCGCCGGGGCGGTGCTGGTTGCCGCTCCACCCGGCGCGCCGAACCCGGCTGTGGCCGTACCGGACGTCGCGGTGATCGTCTACGGACATGGCCGCCCTCCGGCGCCGGCCCCGTCCGGGCCGGTCGACTGGTGGCGGGGGCCATGGCAGCCGAGCTGGACCGCGCAGCAGCACGCCGCCGCCGTGGACGCCGCCCGTGCGGCGATCGCCCGTGGTGACATCTATCAGGTCAACGTCGTCGGCCATGCCGCCGCCCCGTACCGGGGCGACCCGCTGCCGGTGCTGGCCCGGCTCGGTGGGCTGCCCGGGGCCCGCTACGGCGGCACCATCGCCGGCGCCGGCTGGGCGATCGGGTGCGCCTCCCCGGAGACGCTGATCGAACTGGTCGACGGGCGGCTGGTCACCCGGCCGATCAAGGGCACCCGGCCGGCCACCCCGGCCGGCCGTACCGAGCTGCTCGCCTCCACCAAGGAACGCGCCGAGCACATCATGATCGTCGACCTGGAACGCAACGACCTGGCCCGGGTGGCGCGTACCGGCTCGGTGCGGGTCGACGACCTCTACGCCGTACGCCGCTGGTGCGACCTGTGGCAGGCGGAGTCCACCGTCTCCGCGTCCCCGGCCGACGGGCTCGGCCTGGCCGACCTGCTGCGCGCGCTATGCCCCGGTGGTTCGGTGACCGGCGCACCGAAGCTGTCGGCGTTGCGGCACATCGCCGCCCTGGAGCCGGTCGGCCGGGGTGCGGCGATGGGGGCACTGGGCTGGGTCGGGCCGGGTCGGCTGGACCTCGGCCTGACCATCCGCACCGCAGCCGCCGACGGCGACCGGCTGCACGTGTGGGCCGGAGGTGGCATCACCTGGGGCAGCGACCCGGCCGCCGAGGTGGCCGAGGCCCGGGCCAAGGCGGCACCACTGCGCACCCTGCTCACCTGAGGTGTAAGGAAGGGCCCCCGCTTATCGTTTTCGGTAGAGGAAGGGCCCCTTCTTAACACCGGCGACCGCGGGGCCATCCGGTGGGGCCGCCGGCCCTGCGGTCGCCGGTGCGGCGGGGGCGGCCCAACCGGTGGTGATCAGCAGCAATGCGGCGATGTAGGTGGTCATCACCAGCAGTCCCTGACCGGGTAGCTCCAGCCCGGCTGCGCCGAGACCGATCAGCAGATCGGAGACCAGGAACAGCGCCCCGCCGACGGCGACCCGGCGACCGATACCGACCGCCGCAGCGGCCATCGCGGTCAGGGCGAGACTGTAGCCGAGGATGGGCAGCCGCAGCGCACCCAGCCGGCTCCACAGCAGCACGTTGAGTAGCGCCCACAGCGCCAGGTACCCGAGGACCACCGGTACCGGTGGACGCCGTCGGCGCAGGAACGCGGTGAGGAAGCTGAGCTGGGTACCGAGGAAGAAGCCCATCCCCACCAGGAAGGCCACCGGCGAGTCGATCAGCAGCGCCACGTCTCCGGCGGTGGCGAAGACCAGCCCGAGCGCGACCGGGTCCGGGCGACGCTGGCGTTGCCACAACCAGAGCAGCAGCAGTGGCGCCAGCAGCGGCTTGGCCAGCCACTGCACCAACGTGAGATCGGCACCGACGCCGACCAGTTCGACCGCGGCGACCACGGCGAACAGCACCAGCGCGGTCATCGGGCCGGCTGCCAGCCCGGACGGCCCAGCAGGTAGCCGAGGCGGTGTCGCCATCGGCTGGCGGCGCGGACGTCCACCCAGATCGAGACGTACTCGTGGGTGGCCACCCGCAGCGGGTTGTAGGTGCCGATGTTCTTGGTCAGGCCGTACCGGACCGGGGCCCGCTCGGGTTCGAAGGTGCCGAAGAGCCGGTCCCAGACGATGAGGATCCCGCCGTAGTTGCGGTCGAGGTACTCGGGGTTCGCGCCGTGGTGCACCCGGTGGTGTGACGGGGTGTTGAACAGCCACTCGACCGGCCGGGGCAGGGTCCGGATCCGTTCGGTGTGCAGGAAGAACTGGTACAGCAGGCTGACCGACTGCTGGAGGAAGATCATCCAGGGCGGGATGCCGAGCAGGGCCAGGGGCAGCCAGAACGGTATCGAGGTCACCGGCGTCCAACTCTGCCGCAACGCGGTGGAGAGGTTGAAGAAGACGCTGGAGTGGTGCACGACGTGCCCGGCCCAGAACAGCCGTACCTCGTGGTGCGACCGGTGGAACCAGTAGTAGGCCAGGTCGTCGGCGAGGAACAGCAGCACCCAGGTCCACCCGCTGGTGGGGGAGAGCTGCACCGGGGCGACGGTGTAGAGGCCGGCGTAGGCCAGCACGGTCAGCAGTTTCCACGGTACGCCGATGACCTGGCTGCCGGCGCCCATGGAGAGGCTGGTGACGGTGTCGCGGACCTCGTAGCCGCGCTCGTCGTCGGTCGGCCGGTACCGGTACCAGAGTGCTTCGAGGGTGATCAGCAGCAGGAACGCCGGGACGGCGTAGAGCACGGCGGGGATCATCAGATGCCTCCCGTGGATACCCCCGCCTTCAGGCGGGGGAGGAAACGGATCGCCTGCGGAGCAGGACAGGGAAAGCCGGTTCGCCGCCAGGGCGAACAGGTGTCAGGTGTCTGCGGTGCGCGACTGAACATGTGTGCTGATCTCCGTGCGCCCGGCCGGTGACAACCAAGCCGGTCGGGCCTACCGCCGGACTGGCGGGAAGTGACGTCTGTGGAGACTGTGTAAGACCGATGGGCGGTACACCGTCCCTCGCCGGTATTCCGGATCGGCTGCGGTCGGTGAAGCAGAAAGCTCAATCCGCGAGGGTTGAATCCCCCTGCTTCAGCTGGGGGAGATGTCAAGTCCGGGTCCGTTCGGTGGGGGCGGTGACGGGGGCGGTGAGCAGCGTGTGTGCCTGCCCGGCGGCTCCGTCGCCGTCGCCGTCGGCGATCAGCGCGGCCAGCCGGCGGTGCCCGGCCGTGTCGAGCAGTTCGGCGGTACGGCGTTGCGGCGGCACCCGGCCGACCGCCAGCGCGCCGCCGACCAGGCTGTTGAAGGCCAGCAGGTAGGCGGTGTTGCCGCTGCCCTGCACGATCTGCCGCCACAGGGCGATGTTGGCCTGGTCCATCTGGTCCAGGTCCGGGGCCGCGTCGGCGTACCCGGTGACCGCGTCGGTGACCGCCGCCCGCGTGGCCGGGTCGGCGCGCAGCGCGCAGAGCCGGGCCGCGTCGGTGCCGATGCAGGCCCGCATCTCCAGCACGTCGCGGACCAGGGTGTCGATCGGCAGTACCTCGTCGACCTGGGTCAGCGACATGGCCAGGTCGAGACCGGCGTGCACCCGCCAGTCCAGTACCCGGGTGGCGCCGCCCTGGCTGACCCGGACCAGGCCGAGCTGTTGCAGCCGGCGCAGCGCCTCGCGCACGGCGTGCCGGTTGACGGTGAGGACCGCGCCCAGCTCCCGTTCGCTGGGCAGCGGGTCCCCGGGGGCGTAGCTGCCGCTGACGATGGCGTCGCGCAGTTGGCCGAAGACGTGGTCGGAGACCGAGCCACGAGGTACGGGACGCAGGTTCATGGCGAGCAGTGTGACGGCCAGCACATCAACCCGTCAACTGGTTGGACCAGTAGGTTCGGCGCTCCCGTCCGGGCGGTCCGACGCCGGGCCGGTCCGGACCGGTTCCCGGGAGGTAGGTTCGCCGCAGGACCATGCGTGACCGGCGTACCGGCCACGGCCGGACAGGGCCGTGGCGGGCGGCGGGCGCAGAAGGAGGAGTGCCGTGAGCCAGCAAGTCCGGGGAGTCGTGTCGCGGGCCAAGGGCGCGCCGGTCGAGGTGACCACCATCGTGGTACCCGATCCGGGGCCGGGGGAGGCGGTGGTCCGCGTCCAGACCTGCGGCGTCTGCCACACCGACCTGCACTACCGGGAGGGCGGGATCAACGACGACTACCCGTTCCTGCTCGGCCACGAGGCGGCCGGCATCGTGGAACAGGTCGGTGACGGGGTCACCGAGGTGGCCCCCGGCGACTTCGTGGTGCTCAACTGGCGGGCGGTCTGCGGCACCTGCCGGGCCTGCCGGCGCGGCCGGCCCTGGTACTGCTTCGCCACCCACAACGCCGCGCAGAAGATGACCCTCACCGACGGCACCGCACTCTCGCCGGCCCTGGGTATCGGCGCGTTCGCCGAGAAGACCCTGGTCCACGCCGGGCAGTGCACCAAGGTCAACCCGGCGGCCCGCCCCGCCGCCGTGGGCCTGCTGGGCTGTGGCGTGATGGCCGGGCTCGGCGCGGCGATGAACACCGGCCAGGTCACCCGGGGCGACTCGGTGGCGGTGATCGGCTGCGGTGGGGTCGGCGACGCGGCGGTGGCCGGTGCGGCCCTGGCCGGCGCGACGACGATCATCGCGGTGGACACCGACGCCCGCAAACTCGACTGGTCCCGCCGGTTCGGCGCCACCCACACCGTGGACGCCTCCGCCGAGGACCCGGTCGAGGCGATCCGGGCGGCCACCGGCGGCTTCGGCGCCGACGTGGTGATCGACGCGGTCGGTCGACCGGAGACCTGGAAGCAGGCGTTCTACGCCCGTGATCTGGCCGGTACGGTCGTGCTGGTCGGCGTACCGACCCCGCAGATGACCGTCGACCTGCCGCTGCTGGACGTCTTCGGCCGTGGCGGGGCCCTGAAGTCGAGCTGGTACGGCGACTGCCTGCCCAGCCGCGACTTCCCCCTGCTGACCGAGCTGTACCTGCAGGGGCGGCTCGACCTGGACGCCTTCGTCACCGAGGAGATCACCCTGGACGGGGTCGAGGAGGCGTTCGCCCGGATGCACTCCGGTGACGTGCTCCGCTCGGTGGTGGTGTTCTGATGACGGCCCGTGTCGACCACACTGTCACCTCCGGCACCTTCTCGCTGGACGGCCAGACCTTCGACGTGGACAACAACGTCTGGGTCATCGGTGACGACGTGGAGTGCGTCGTCGTCGACGCCCCGCACGACGTGGACGCGATCCTGCGTACCGTGGGCGGGCGGCGGGTCACCGCGATCCTTGCCACGCACGCCCACGACGACCATGTCCGCGTCGCCCCGCAACTCGCCGCCACGACCGGCGCCCCGGTGCTGCTGCACCCGGCCGACCGGGTGCTGTGGGACATGGTCCACCCGGACACCCCACCCGGTGGCGAACTCGCCGACGGCCAGCGGATCGAGGTCGCCGGTACCACCCTGCAGGTGCTGCACACACCGGGGCACAGCCCCGGCGCCTGCTCCTTCCACGCCCCGGGGCTGGGTGTGGTGTTCACCGGCGACACCCTCTTCGCCGGTGGGCCGGGCGCCACCGGTCGCTCGTACAGCGACTTCGGCACCATCATCGGCTCGATCCGGGAGCGGCTGCTCACCCTGTCACCGGAGACGACCGTGCACACCGGGCACGGGGACAGCACCACGATCGGCCGGGAGGCCCCGCACCTGGACGAGTGGATCAGTCGCGGCCACTGAGCGGTGATCCCCGGCCGCGGACGGGAAGCGGATCGCGCCGCCGCCCGCCCCCCCGGCCGTGCCGCCGTCCCGCCCCCGGCCGGGAAGCGGATCGTGCCGCCGTCCCGCCCCCCGGGTCAGGCCCGGGGCGGTCCCTGGTAACCCGGGGCGACGTAGACCGGCAGGCGCTCGCCGTTCGACCGCGCGTACCGCCGGGTGTAGGTGACATGGCTGTGGGCCGGCGCGGCCGGGTCGGCGGTCCTCGGGTGCGCGATGGCTACCGGAACGGTGAAGTGGGTGGGCAGGGAACGCGCTGCGGATGCCAGGCGGGCGGGAGTCACCTCATGGCGTTCGTTGTGCCACGGCCCGCCGAGAAAGAGGACATTCATTCTTTCATCCTTCCCTGCCACCGACGGCAGCGCCTCAGCCGTTCGGCGTCCGGGTGCGCGGTCCGCCCGGGGACGACCGGCCCGGACGCAACCGCAATTCGCGATAATTCCCGACCCGACCATGCTGCCACACTCGCTGTCGACGGTCGGTGCCGGTAGGTAGCCGCTGCTGACCTGCGTGGATGCCATCCCGACACGACAGGGTAGGTGCGACATGAGCACGATGCGGAACGCGAGCCCGCCGATTTCCGTCGAGCCGGACCGGCCACCCCGTACCGGGCGGGTGGTGCTGTTCAGCGTGCTCGCCGGGGTGGCCCTGGCGATCCTCTGGTCGTACCACTTCGTCGACTCGGTGATCGGCGACAACGTGGCCAACGCCCTGCTCGGCCAGGACGCGAAGGGCACCGCGATCGCCGGTACCGGCGCCGGACTGGTCTTCGCCTTCGTCTCCGGACTGGCCGGTACCTTCACCGCCTGCAACATCGCCATGGTCGCCTCGGTCGGCCCGATGAGCCAGGCCGGACAGGCCGGCCGGCGGCCCGACGCGGTCCGGATGCTGCTGCGCCCGGTGGGTTGGCTGACCCTCGGCATGGTGGTGGTCTCCGCGACGTACGGCTTCGTCGGGGTACTGCTGGGCGACCGGCTGCCGCAGCTGTCCACCGAAACGGTCGACGGCATGCCGGTACGGATCATCCAGTCCTCGGTGGTCTTCGGACTGATCGGCCTGGCCCTGATCTACCTCGGCCTGGCGGCGCTGGGGGTGCTGCCGGACATCTTCGCCCACCGTCCGGTCGCCCGGGTGGTGACGCTGGGCGCGCTGATCGGCGGGTTCCTCATCGGCCGGCCGTACCCGCTGTTCAACAAGCTGTTCCACTGGGCCGCCGACACCGGTAACCCGCTCTACGGTGCCGGTGCCTTCGTGCTCCAGTCACTGGGCAACGTCGTGATCGTCACCGCGCTGTTCGCCCTGGTCGTGCTGGCCAGTCGGGGCCGGGTGCTGCACTGGCTGGCGGAGAGCCCGAGCCGCACCGCCGTGGTCACCGGTTCGCTGACCATCGCCCTCGGGGTGTTCACCGTCGTCTACTGGGACCTGCGGGTGCCGGCCATCTTCGGGTACGGCTGGTTCCCGAGCATGCCGTACAACTGACCGGCGCGGGGAGCCGCGTCCGCGGAAAGTTCGACGGCTCCCTGTCAGGTGTCCGTTTTGCCGCCCCGGCCTGCGGTACAAACGCTCGCATCGACGCCCACCGGTCAGCAAGGAGATAACCATGACCGCTACCCCACCGTCGGAGGACTACCTGGCGGGATTTGAGGCTTTTTACACCGGGTCGTCCCCCGTGGAGGGCATGACCTTCGGCGCGGTGCCGTGGGACATCAGCGCCGCCCAGCCCATCGTGGTGGCGGCCGAGCACGCCGGCCGGTTCTCCGGTGCGGTGCTCGACGCCGGTTGCGGCCTCGGCGACAACGCCATCTACCTGGCCGAACGGGGCTACCAGGTGACCGGTGTCGACGGTGCGCCGACCGCCGTGGAGTGGGCCGCCAAGCGGGCCGCCGCCCAGGGCGCCACGGTCGAGTTCGCCGTCGCCGACGCGACCAGCCTCGCCGGGTACGACGGCCGGTTCGACTCGGTGGTGGACAGCGCCCTGTACGACGTGCTGGACGCCGACCACCGGGCGCGGTACCTCACCGCGCTGCACCGGGTGACCCGTCCCGGCGCGAAGCTGACCCTGTGCTGCTTCTCCGACCAGCTCCCCACCGACCTGCCCGGGGTCTACCGGATCACCGAGCAGATCATCCGCGACGAACTCGGCGCCGCCGGCTGGACCATCACCGGCCTGCGCCGGGACAGCTACCTGGTCAACGAGTACGCCGGGGAGTTCTTCCGGCAGGAGAAGATCGACGTGGTCACCGACGAGCGGGGTCGGGTCGCGTTGCCGGCCTGGGCGGTCGAGGCCGAGCGCGCCTGAGAGCGTCGGCAGTATGACTGGCGGGGCTGCCGCGGATCCGCCACCCCGGGTGGCCCGGACCTCGTCGGGTGCCCGGCGGACCCCCACGACCGGGGGGGAGTCCGCCGGGCACCCGGGTGGGTGACCCCGCCGAGCATCCGAGAGGACGACCATGCGCTCCCTGCTGCTACCGGCGCACCACGCCTGGCTGCGCTACCACGACCTGGCCGGCCGGCCGGCGGTGACCACGGTCGCGCCCGACGGGGAGGTGACGGGCGCCGACCCGACCGGTGCGCGGGCGCACGGTGGACCGCCGGGCGGGTCGGTCGGGGTGTACCTGCCGGGTCTGGCCTCGGCCGGGTCGGCGGACTTCCCGGAGACCGCCGCGCAACCGGTGCTGCGCGACCGCCGGTGGATCGTGGTGGACCTGCTCGGTGCCGGGTTCAGCGATCGCCCGGTCCGGTTCGGGTACACCGTGGAGGAGCACGCGGAGACCGTCGCCTACCTGCTCGACCATTTGGGCCTGACCGGCTGCACCGTGGTGGCCAGCAGCATGGGCGGCGCGGTGGCCATCGTGCTGGCCGTGCGCCGGCCGGACCTGGTCGGCCGGCTGGTGCTCGCCGAACCGGCGATCAACCCCGGGGGGCGGGGCGTGCTCAGCCCGTACGTGGCCGACCTGGCCGAGGACGAGTTCGTCGACCGGGGCCACCGGGCGTTGGTGGAGATGCTGGAGCAGATGTCGCTGACCGAGGGGGCGACCGCCGGCACCTTCGCGGCGGCGGTGCGCAACGCCGCCCCGTACGCCCTGCACCGCAGTGCCCGATCGCTGCGGACCGTCCGTGAACCGAGCCTGCGTGAGCACCTGTACGCACTCGGCATGCCCCGGGCCCTGATCGTCGGGGCGCGGTCCCGGGTGGACGTCAGCGGATTCACCGCCCACGGCATCCCGTCCTTCGTGGTACCCGATGCGGGGCACTCGATGATGGACGACAACCCGGTCGGTTTCGCCGAGGCGATCGCGGCGGCCTGTGCCGTACCCGCGACCGCCCCGGCGTCCGCTTAGAGCGACCGGGAACAGGACTGGCGGGGCTGCGGCGTGACCGCCCTGTTCCCGGTCGCTCTCAGCCGTCCAGCCCCCGGTAGACCGCCGTCTCGACCTCGGTGACGTACGCGCCGAACAGTCCCTCCAGCGCGGTGTTGGTCAACGCGACCACACTCAGGTCGGCGTGCGGGTCGACGAAGCTGTTCGTGCCGTAGACCCCGCCCCAGCCGTAGCTGCCGGTCGGCCGGACCGAGCCGGCGGCCTGCTGGTCGCGGACCACCGCGAAGCCCAGGCCGAAGCCCATCCCGGGCCCGACGTGCACGGTGTGCCCGGGGACGGCGTCGGTGCTGATCAGTTCGGCCGCGCCGGCGGACAGGATCGGCGCGCCGCCGGTGCGTACCGCCTCCAGGAATGCCAGGTAGTCGGTGGCGGTGCCGACCATGCCCATCCCGCCGGACGGGAACGCGGTCGGGTCGGTGGCCCGGGCCGGGGCGTAGTGGATGGGTCCGCCGAAGGGCATCGGCACCTGGTCGGCGGCGGCCATCCGGCGGGCCGGGCGACCGGGCCGGTCCGGGTCGGCGTAGGCGGCGGTCAGCCGGGTCCGGTCGGTGGCGACGAACGCCGTGTCGGTCATCCCCAGCGGGCCGGTGACCAGCCGGGCCACCGCGTCGGCGAGCGGCTCGCCGGTGACCGCCTCGACCATCGCCCCGGCCACGTCGGTGCCGAGGGAGTACCCCCACTCGCTGTCCGGGGCGAACATCAGCGGCACGTCGGCCAGCCGGCGCAGGTTCTCCTCCAGGGTGAGGCCGCTGGCGTCACCGCCGTCGGACACGCCTGCGCTGCGGTAGGGCTCGTTGTCGGGGGAGAGGAAGCCGTAGGAGAGCCCGGAGGTGTGGGCCAGCAGGTGGCGCAGCGTGATCATCGGAACGCTGCCGTCGGCGAGCCGGGGGCGGAAGTACGGCAGTACCTCGTGCACCGGGGTGTCCAGGGCCAGTGCGCCCCGGTCGACCAGGGCCAGCGCGGCGGCCGAGACCACCGGCTTGGTCATGCTCGCCAGGCGGAAGACGTGCCCCGGGACGACCGGCACCCCGGCCTCCCGGTCGGCCCAGCCGGCGTAGCGGGAGAAGACCACCTCGCCACGGTGGGCGACGAGGACCGCGGTGCCGACCACCCGTTGCTCGCCGACCGCATCGTCGATCACCGCGTCGAGCAGGCGGGCCAGTTCGGAGTACGGGGAACGATGCGTCGTGGGCAGCGTGACGCGGGTGGCGTCGGACACGGGGGCCCCTTTCCGTAGTCGGTCGCTTCGGCAGGACGATAGAGGATCACGGATGGCTCACTATATGTTTCTTTCCCGCCGGTGACACTCTTGGTCGCAGACCGCTCGGCAACCTGTCGGCGTACCGCCAGAAAGGCTTGACCTCGGCCCGGTTTGCTCCTGTACTGGGCTCACCCGTGCAGCTATATATTTCAATAGCGAGAGCTGGCGGGCGGCGCGACACACCGGGAGGGTGACGATGACGATCCAGCTCACGGAGAGCCCGATTCCTCGTACCGGCCTGGACCCGCTCGAACCCGGTTTCCAGCTGGACCCCTACCCCTACTACCACTGGCTGCTGCGTAACGACCCGGTCCACCTGGGCGCGGAGGACACCTGGTACGTCACCCGCTACGCCGACGTGCGGCTGGTGATGAGCGACCACAAGTTCGGCTGCTCCAGCGTGCGGGACTGGTGGGAGGAGATGATCGGCCCGGGCGCGCTCAAGCAGATCATGCGCGACACCATGTTCTTCGAGGACGACCCGAAGCACGCCCGGCTGCGTGGTCTGATCACCCCGGTCTTCGCCCCGAAGCGGATGAAGGCGCTCCAGCCGAAGATCGACGAGGTGGTCGACGAGCTGCTCGCCCCGCTGTTCCGCCGCGGCGAGATGGAGGTGGTCAACGAGTTCGCCGCCCCGCTCGCGCTGACCTTCGTCTGCGAACTGCTCGGCATTCCCCGGGAGGGCTACGAGGGGGTCCGCACCTGGTCGCTGGACATCGGCCCCACCCTGGACCTGATCCCCAACGACGAGGAGATCCGCAAGGGCAACATCGCGATGGGGGCGTTCGCCGACTACCTGCAGGGCCTGATCGAGAGCCGGGGCAGCTACCGGGGGCCGGACCTGATCAGCGTGATGCTGGACGCACAGGAGGAGAGCCGGGCCAAGGGCGAGCCGCCGGTCACCATGAACGAAATGGTCAGCACCATCATCTCGGTGGTCTTCGCCGGCCACGACACGGTGACCAACCAGATCAGCAACACCCTGCTGGCGCTGATCCGCAACCCCGACCAGCTCGACCTGCTCAAGCGCGACCCGAGCCTGGTGTCCGGCTGCGTCGAGGAGGGCCTGCGCTACGACTCGGCCGTGCAGTCCAACAGCCGCCGCCTCGGCGAGGACGTGGAGCTGGGCGGAAAGCTGCTGCGCAAGGGTGACTTCGTGGTCGCCCTGATGGGCGCGGCCAACCGCGACCCGGCGAAGTTCAACGACCCGGACCGGTTCGACATCACCCGCACCGGTACCCAGGTGATGTCCTTCGGCGCGGGTATGCGGTTCTGCCTGGGGGCGATCCTCGCCCGGCTGGAGCTGCGTACCGCCCTGGACCGGCTCGTCCGGATGGAGAACGTGCGCCTGGAGATCGCCGACTCCGACATCTCCTACCAGCGCAGCTCGATGTTCCGCAGTCTGGTCGAGCTGCCGATCAGCTTCACCCCGACCGGCGGCTGAGGCCGGACGGTGACGCGCGGGGACGGCAGGTTTTTGCCGTCCCCGCGCGTCATTCCACTCCTTTTTCCCGCTCTGCCCAGTACGCTTCCACGACTGAGGGCGACCGGGCTCCTACATCTTGTCGCAGCGCGCCGGCCGCCGCCGGTGGTGGTGTCCGGCAGGGCGGGGAGGCCCGTCCGTCCGGTGCTGTCCGGGGAATCAACGGCTGATCAGCAGACAGGGAGACGGTGATGGAGACGACGACCACCGCCACGCCCAGGGCGGGCCGTCGGGAGTGGACCGGACTGGCGGTGCTGGCCCTGCCGTGCCTGCTGGTGTCCATGGACCTGACCGTGCTCAACCTGGCGGTACCGCAACTCAGTGCGGACCTGCGGCCCAGCGGCGCGCAACTGCTCTGGATCGTCGACATCTACGGCTTCCTGATCGCCGGTGCGTTGCTGACCATGGGCACTCTCGGTGACCGGATCGGCCGACGCCGGCTGCTGCTGACCGGTGCCGCCGCCTTCGGGGCCGCCTCGCTGGTCGCCGCCTTCGCCACCAGCGCGGAGGCGCTGATCGCCAGCCGGGCGGTGCTCGGGGTCGCCGGCGCGACGCTGATGCCGTCGACCCTCTCGCTGATCCGCAACATGTTCCAGGACCCGGCGCAGCGGACCACCGCCATCGGCATCTGGACGGTCAGCTTCTCCCTCGGCGGGGTGCTCGGGCCGCTGCTGGGCGGGGTGCTGCTCCAGCAGTTCTGGTGGGGGTCGGTGTTCCTGGTGGCGGTCCCGGTGATGCTGCTGGTGCTGACCCTCGCACCGGTCCTGGTCCCGGAGTACCGCAACCCGCAGGCCGGTCGCTTCGACCTGCCGGGGGCGCTGCTCTCCGTGGTGGCCGTACTCGCCGTGATCTACGGCCTTAAGCGCTTCGCCAGCGAGGGCGCCGGTTGGCTGCCCGTGCTGTCGGTGGCCGTCGGCCTGGTGGTGGGCGTGCTGTTCGTCCGCCGGCTGCGCCGGGTCGCCGAGCCGCTGATCGACCTGCGGCTGTTCCGGATCCCCGGGTTCAGCGTCGCGTTGCTCGCCAACACCGTCGCCTTCTTCGTCGCGTTCGGCTCCCTGCTGCTCATCTCCCAGTACCTCCAGCTGGTGCTCGGGCTCTCGCCGTTGCGGGCCGGACTCTGGACGGTGCCCTCGTCGCTCGGGTTCGTCGTCGGCGCGATGGTTGCTCCGGCGTTGGTCCGCCTCATCCGGCCCGGGTACGTGATGGCGGCCGGCATGACGGTGGCCGCCGTCGGGTTCCTGCTGCTGGCCCAGGTCGGCGCCGGATCAGGGCTGCCGGTGCTGGTGGCGGGCTCGGTGGTGTTCTTCCTCGGGGTGGCGCCGGTCTACATCGTGGCCACCGACCTGATCGTCTCCGAGGCCCCCGAGGAGCGGGCCGGTGCCGCGTCGGCGGTTTCCGAGGCCGGTACCGAGTTCGGTGGGGCGCTCGGCATCGCGCTGCTCGGCACCGTCGGCGTGGCCGTCTACCGGGACCTGATGTCCGGTACGGCGTTGAGTGGACTGCCCGCCGAGGTGGGTGAGTCGGCCCAACGGACCCTCGGTGGTGCGCTGGCTGCGGCGGAGCGGCTGCCCGGCGGTCTCGGCGCCGAGCTGGCCGCCGCCGCCCGGGACGCGTTCGCCCAGGCGGTGCAGGCCGCCGCCGTGACCAGCGCGGTGATCGCCGTGGTCGTCGCGGTCCTCTGCGCACTGCTGCTGCGCCGTACCCGGGGTGCTGCGGCGGACCAGTCGCCCGGCGCCCCGGAGCGGGCCGCCTGATCCGGGGTGCGATCCGGTCCGTACCGGCGTCCGACAGCCGTTCGTCGCGGGTTCCCACGGCCAGTGTCCGGTTCTTTCTATTGTCAATTTCCGACAGATTCGCAACGCGTCGTCACGCCCTGCGGGCGGCGCGCGGGAAGGAGTTAACGATGACCACCGTCGCCGTGGTGACCGGTGCCGCCCGGGGAGTGGGCCGGGGGACAGCCCTCGTCCTGGCCGAGGCCGGCGCGACCGTCTACCTGACCGACCGGGAGAGCCGCGACCGGCGCTACTCGGAGCTGCCGGGAACGGTCGAGGACACCGCCGAGCAGGTCGACGAGCGGGGCGGCCGGGGCATCCCGGTACCCCTCGACCACACCGACGACGCGGCGGTGGCCGCCCTGTTCGAGCGGGTCCGGGCCGAACACGGCGGGCTCGACCTGCTGGTGGCCAACGCGTTCAACGGCAACGCACTGCCGTTCCGGAGCGGTCCGTTCTGGACGTTGCCGTTGGAGCACTGGCGCAACATGTTCGACAACGGCGTCCGTGGGCACCTGGTGGCCGCCTGGCACGCGGCCCCGCTGCTCATCGAGCGCAAGGGCCTGCTGGTCTTCACCGGTCTGGCGCAGCCCGGCGCCGAGGTGATCGCCAACCACCTCTTCTACGACCTCGCCATGACCAGCGTCAGCCGGCTCGCCCACGACGCCGCCCATGACCTGCGACCACACGGGGTGACCGCGCTCGCGGTGTCACCGGGGTTCACCCGTACCGAGGCGATCATGGCGGCCTTCGGTGGCGGGCGGCCCCCGGGCAGCGACTCGATCGAGTTCCCCGGTCGCGCGGTACGGGCGTTGCTGGAGGACCCGCAGGTGTCCCGGCACGCCGGGCGGACGATCACCGTGGCCGACCTCGCCGCCGAGTACGGCCTCACCGATGTCGACGAGGATGTCCCCTCCGGGGCCGGGCGCCCCTGACCGGCCGGCCCGCCGCTGACCGGAGCATGAGTTCCGGCCGGCGGCGGGCGCTTTTCAACCACCCGTCGGGACAATTTCCGGGTCGTCCGAACGACGCTTTCCCCGCACCGACAGAAATCCCCTCGGGCGGCCATTCCCTCAGTAATTTGGGAATCATGAGTACCGATGCTGTCCGTCCCGGGCACTGGGGCGGCGATGTCAACAGAGACAGTGCCAGTTCATCGTCGGTGACGGCTCGGGATGCCGTCGCGCAGGACCCGTGGGTGGGCGCCGGCCTGCTCGCCGTACGGCTCGCCATCGGCAGCACGTTCCTGCTGCACGGCATCCAGAACCTCTCCGGTGCCTGGACCGGCTGGGACACCGCCAAGATGGCCACCTACCTCGGTGACAAGGGCTTCGGTGGCGGGGCGCGGTTCATGGCCTGGCTGCTCGCGTTCGCGGAGATCGGTGCCGGCCTGGCGATGCTGCTCGGCTTCTTCACCGCGGTCGGTGCGTCGCTGGTCGTCATCACCATGGCGACGTCGACCTCGCTGAAGCTCAGCGTGGGCTTCTTCATGCCCGGTGGCTTCGAGTGGGAGCTGGCGGTCCTCGCCGGTGGCCTGGTGCTGCTGCTGGCCGGCGCCGGACAGTACTCCCTGGACCATGCCAAACTCTCCGCGCGTACCCGGGACCGGGTGCGGAAGGTCGCACTGGCGGCGACCATCGTCATCACCCTCGTCATGGTCGTCGTCACCTGGGGATCGCCGCCGCCGAAGATCGGATGAGCGACGTCAGCCTGATTGACGTACCAGCTCCGACGACCGGGACCGGGTCATGGTCGGTTCACCCCGACCGGTTTGCCCGGCCCGGTCGTCCGCCGTTCGCGCCGTACCCGGTGCCGCCGAACCCGACCGTGGAGGAGCGATGAGCGCAGTCGGACCCGTCCCCACCGGCGGGGCTGCGGTGGAGGTCAGCGACCTGCACAAGCACTACGGTAGGACCCACGCGCTGCGCGGGCTGGACCTGACCGTCCGCGCCGGGACGGTGTGTGCGGTCCTGGGGCCCAACGGAGCCGGCAAGACCACCGCGGTCCGGGTCCTGTCCACCCTCACCGCCCCGGACGCCGGTCGGGTGCGGGTGGCCGGCTTCGACGTGGTCGAACAGCCGGAACAGGTACGCCGCAACATCGGCCTGGCGGGTCAGCACGCCGCGGTGGACGAGGGGCTCACCGGTCGGGAGAACCTGTGGATGTTCGCCCGGTTGCACCACCTCGGTGACCGGGCCGCCCGCCGCCGCGCCGACGACCTGTTGGCGCAGTTCGACCTGGTGGGCGCGGCCGACCGGCTGGTCGGCACGTACTCGGGTGGGATGCGCCGCCGGCTGGACCTGCTGGCGAGTCTGATCGTCGCGCCGCCGGTGCTCTTTCTCGACGAGCCCACCGTGGGGCTGGACCCGCGTAGCCGGCAGCAGATGTGGGGTCACGTCGTCGATCTGGTGTCGGCGGGTACCACGGTGCTGCTGACCACCCAGTACCTGGAGGAGGCCGACCACCTGGCCGACCACGTGGTGGTGGTCGACCACGGCCGGGCGATCGCCTCGGGCACCCCGGACGCCCTCAAGGCCAGCATCGGTACCCGGGTGGAGGTCGTGGTCAGTCACCGGGACGCGCTGGCCGGCGCGGCGGCCGTCCTCGCCGCGCTGACCGGGATCGAACCGGTGGTCGACAACGATGAGCGGACGGTCCGGGTCACCACGTCGACCGGCGGGTTCACGCTCCCCCTGGTGGTCCGGGAACTCGACGCGGCGGGTGTGGTGATCGAGGACGTGGCGCTGCGCCGGCCCACCCTCGACGAGGTCTTCCTGCGCCTCACCGAGCAGGAGCCGGCCCCGGCCGTGGCCTGACGCGGCCGGGGCCGGACTGCGCACCGGCCCGGGCACCCGGGACGGCCGTTGCCGGGGCCGGCGTCCGCTCTGGCCGCACCCACCGCGAAGAACGCCGCGACGGTCCCGGCCGACGCGCCGGGCCACCGTCAGAACGGTCGTGAACCGTCCCCACCGGGCATCATCGCCGGGCCGGGTGGCACTCCGAGGCCCTGGACGGCGCGGCGGTAGGCCAGTATCGCGCCCTGGGTGTCGCCCGCCTGGGTCATCGCCTCGGCCAACTGCGACCAGAGCCGGGACACCTGGGGCGAGGGGACCAGGTCCTCCAGCGCCGTGCGGGCCTCCTCGCCGCTGGCCAGGGAACCGTCCAGGTCGCCGAGCGTGGACTGGGCGGTCGCCCGGAGGATCAGGGTGGCGATCCGCTCCGGTGTCGGCGTGGCGGTGTCGGCGAGGAACCGCTGGGCCGTCTCGTCGGCCTCCGCCGGTCGGCCGAGCATCAGCAGGGCGCAGATCAGGTCGTTACGGCACCGGGCGGTTTCCAGCAGGCTGCCGCTGGCCCGCAGGTCGATCAGGGCCTGGGTGAGCATCTCGTGGGCCAGCGCCGGGTCGGTCGGTGGATGGCGCAGCAGCAGGCCACCGTAGAGCGCCCGGAGCATGCCCATGGTGCGGTGGTAGTCGCGGCCGTTGCCGAGCTGGGCGCCCCGGTTGAGCAGCTCCAGCGCCCGACCCGGATCACCCTCGGCGACCGCGGTCGCCCCGGCCTGCCAGTAGATGTCGGCCAGCCGGTGCTGGTCGGCGATCTGCGGCGCGATGTCCAACGCCTCGGCGATCGCCTGCCGAGCCAGGACGTGCTCGCCCCGGTCGCAGTGGATGCTGGCGATGATGGCCCGGATCTCCACGCCCACGTCGGACATGTCCAGCCCGATCTGGCGGATGTAGTCCATTGCCTCGGTGCTGAACCGGATCGCCCGCTCGGTGTCGTCGAGGTGGGCCAGGCCACGGGACAGGCCCATGGTGGCGGCGAGCCGGTGCGGGCCGTGGCCGTGCTCCACCGTCGCGAGGTACGCCTCGAAGCCCGCCACCGCCTCGTTCACCCGGCCGGTCGCCTCGGCGACGTGGGCGAGGCCCAACTCGGCCTCGCGGACCTCGTCGCTGTCGGTGTCATGCTCGATCCGCACCCGTTCGAAGGTCTTCTCCGCATCACCGAACCGGCCCACCATCAGCGCGACCCAGGCGAGCCGCAAATCCACGGCGGCGGGAATGGGCGACTCCGGGGCGGGGGAGTCCGCCGGGGACCACAGTTCCTCCGGGCGGCAGCCCAACCGCTCCGAGAGCTGCCGGATGACGCGTTCGGTGGGAGCGCGGCGGTCGGACTCCAGAAACGAGATATAACTGACCGAGATCTTGTCACCGGCCAGGTCCCGCTGGCGCAGGCCACGGTCGAGGCGCAGGAGGCGCAGGCGTGTTCCGAACGACTGGGTCGGCGTGGCGCCTGCGTCGGAAGCTGGGGAGCCTGTCTTCATGAGGATGCCAGTCCTGGTGAAAGACCTCAGTGTTTCGCGAGGCGGGGCTGTCAAACCGCTAGTTATCGATAGTAACCGAATGTCTCCCAAAGGATGACCCGTATGACAAAGCACTGCCATGCTTCCGTCAACATCTTTTACCGTTTCCGGCCCGGCGCGTGGAATCCGTAGCCGCCGGAAGTGACCGCGGTCGGCGGGACCCGGCACCGGGCCCCCGGTCCGGCGGGCTGTGTCGGCGCTCGTCGGTCGGGCGGGGCGCCCCGGTGGGCAGGCCGGTACCCGTCGCGGGTGTGGCAGCCCGGTCTGCGCTGGTCGGATCGGGTGGCCGGTGGCCCGTGGGTCGACGGTCACGCCGCAGTGTGCCGCACCGGCGTGGTCGCCAACTCCCGGTCGAGAGGGTGCTCGTCGGCCTGGACCTGGTGGCGCAGTGCCTCGGTCAACAGCCGGACCTCCGACGTCGGTACCTCGTTGCCGGTCGCTTCAGAATCATCGAGCGGGCCACGCCCCCGGCACAGTTCGGCGACGGCGGCGTCCAGGTCGGTCCGTGACCCACGGCGCTGAAAGCGCACGTAGAGGGCCAGGCCGAGTTGGGTGGCGATGATCCGGCGGGGCGGGCCGGCGGACGGTGCGATCGACCGCGCGTACCGCAGCAGGGCGATCGCGCAATCGAGGCGGTCCTCGTCCCCGCTCCACCGCGCGTAGTCCAGCATTGCGGCGGCCAGGTCCTTGGCGCGGGACCAGGAGAGGTTGGTCCGCTCACCGCGCCCTGCCCCGCCGTCCCCCCGGCTGGGCACGCTCGCGATCCGGTCGTAGCACCGGTGGAGCCAGGGCAGTGCCCCCCACATCGGATGGTCTTCCACTGACGATGGATGATCATGCGACTCGTGACGCTGCATGTGTCCCCCTGGCGCCGCATCGACGACCCTGACGTGCAGATCAAGCTGAAGGTTAATCGATGCGTGGCCGGCGATGCTATAGCAAAGTGAAGAATGCTTTTTGTTACCTTGGGGTAATTAGTGTCATGGTTGCGGCATTCCTGAGTCGACCCCGCCGTGCCCCGCCCGACCTGCGGAGAGTCCCGACCATTGGGGGTGCGGGCCGGGATCCGGCGGCATGTTTCACCGCTGACATGACAACCCGATCCTGGCCCCGTGCCAGCCCGCCGCCGACCTTGTCAACGGCTGTTGTCAATCCCCGGGTCGGCCGACGTGACAGCAACCCGACCCTGCGCCGGCGTACCCCGTCGTGGCGTTGACGGACCTCTTTCCTCGGGCTAACGGAAGTCTGGCCGGCGGATCATCGTCGGCATAACTTGCCAGAGTGGCCGTCGACGATGTGCGCCACCGCCGGCACCTGTCGGGTCGGTGGGCCGGCGGCCGGCCGCGTACCGGGAGCGTCGTGCGCGCCGCCGAGCCGGCGGTCCGGCCCGCCGCTGCCACGACGCTCGCGGGGCATGGAGAGGGTGGTGAGGGACGACATGTCGGCCGAGCCGGACCTGCTCCGCGTGGCGCAGGAGTACGTCGACCGGCAACCGCCGTCTCGACGGCGCGACGTTCCACTCGCGCACCTGGACGGACTGGCGGTCCACCTCGACGAGGACTACTGCCGTGAGGTGGCGGACTACTTCCACCAGGCACCCATGCTGGCGTACGACGAGACGTTGCGGGCCCGCTACGACCGGCTGAAGCAGGAGAACCGGGCGCAGTACCAGGTGCTGCTCGACGCCGGTGTCGAGGTCGTCCCCTGGCAGGGGCCCGGCCAGCCGTACCGCAACTCGGCCGAGCTGGTCCGCGAGGTGCGCCGGACCCGGCGGTTGCGGCTGTACCTGACCCGCAACGGACACGGCCCCCGACCGGGTGCCGAGGCCGGATTCCACCCGCTGCGGGAGCCCTCGGGGGTCGTGCTGGGCGACGTCGAGCTGACCCACAACGACCTTTTCCGGGTGGTGCACGACCTCTTCGGTCATGTCATGTTCCACAACAGTTTCGGCCCGCGTGGCGAATTCAAGGCCACCTACTGCCATCTGCACATGTATTCCGACGAGGTGCATCCCGTTCTGTTCACGGAGCATCTCGGCCAGTTCTGCTGGTTCTTCTTCGGGCCGCACCTGCGTGGCCCGGACGGTCGGCTGCGGCAGCCCGGCGATCCCGGCTACCTGCCGCCGCCGGACCGGCCGTACGCCGAACAGAAGGTGTTCCCGTTCGTACGCACCTATATCGACCGATTCAGCAACGCATTCCAGATCCGGGAGCGGGAATGACTCAGATGCGGCACAGCGAACTCCGTCCGCGCTACCTGACCACATCGGTCCGGGACGACTTCCCGATCCTCCGGGCCGAGCCGGAGGACACCGGACTGGTCTACCTGGACAATGCGGCCACCACCCAGAAACCACAGGTGGTGCTGGATGCCATAACCGGCTACTACACCACCATCAACAGCAACGTCGGTCGTGGCTACCACCGTCTCGGCCTGGCCTCCACCGAGGCGTTCGAGCAGGCCCGGGTAGCGGCCCAGGAATTCCTCGGGGCGGCCCACCCGGAGGAGATCGTCTTCACCCGGGGCACCACCGACGCGACGAACCTGCTCGCCGCCACCGTCGGACGGCGGCTGGTCGGGCCGGGGGACCAGGTCGTCATCACCGGCATGGAGCACAACAGCAACCTGCTGCCCTGGCGCCGGCTGGCCGAGGAGACCGGGGCGGAACTGGTCGTGGTGCCGGTCGCCGTCGACGGCCGGGTCCGGCTGGCCGACTTCACCGCGGCCCTCGGTCCCCGGGTCCGGATCGCGGCGTTCGCGCACGTCTCCAACGTGCTCGGCACGGTGAACCCGGTGCGCGAGATGATCGCCGCCGCGCACCGGCACGGCGTGGTCACCGTCATCGACGGCGCGCAGGCCGTCGCCCACCGCCGGGTCGACGTGCGGGACCTGGACGCCGACTTCTACTGCTTCTCCGGCCACAAGGTGTACGGCCCGATGGGCACCGGGGTGCTCTACGGCCGCCGGGACCTGCTCGTCGAGTTGGCGCCGTACCAGGTCGGTGGGGGCACGGTGAAGGGGGTGTCGTTCGCCGAACCGGTGACCTACGTGCCGGTTCCGGCGCGGCTGGAGGCCGGTACCCCGGACGTGGCCGGCGGACTCGGCCTCGCCGCGGCGCTGCGCTACCTGACCGACCTGGGCTGGGACGCGGTCCGGGCACACGACGAGACCCTGGTCCGTACCGCGGTGGAGGCGCTGGGCGGCCTCGACCGGCTACGCATCATCGGCGACCCCGCGCATGATCCCAGCGGCATCGTCTCGTTCGCCATCGACGGGCTGCACCCCTACGACGTCGGTGGCCACCTGGACCGGCACAACATCGCGGTCCGCTGCGGGGTGCACTGCTCCAGCACCTTCCTGGACAGCCTCGACCTGGTGGGCACCGTCCGGGTCTCGTTCGCGGTCTACAACACCGAACGCGACCTGGAACGCGTCTGCGACGCGCTGCGCACCGTCCGCCCCGGTTTCTGGACGACCGAACAACCGAACACCCGGTTCCTGTGACCTGCGACAGAATACGAGGTGTAGTGCGATGTCCTCGGCCTCGATCGACGTCGCCGCGATCCGCGGCGAGCAGCGTACGATCTGGAACTCGGTAGCCGGCCCGTGGCAGCGGTGGGCCCCGCAGTTCGAGCGGGGCGCCGGGGTGGTCACCCGGCGGCTCATCGAGCTGGGTGGCGTGACCGCCGGCCAGCGGGTGCTCGACGTCGGTACCGGGGTCGGTGAGCCGGCCCGGACCGCCGCCGGGGTGGTCGGGCCCGGCGGCAGCGTGCTCGCCATCGACCCGGCCCCAGAGATGATCGCCGCGGCCCAGCGCGCCGGCGCCGACCGGCACAACCTGCACTTCGCCGTCGGGGACGTGGAGACCGCGACCCTGCCCCTGGGCGCCTTCGACGTGGTGCTGAGCCGGTGGGCGCTGATGTTCGCCGCCGACCGGGTCGCCACCCTGCGCCGGGTGGCCGGGCTGCTGCGCCCCGGTGGCGTGCTGGCCGCCGCGGTCTGGGGGCCGCCGCCGTCGGTACCCATGATCAGTCTCGGCTTCGCGGTGATCTCCCGGCAGCTCGCGCTGGACCCACCGCCGCCCGGCGGGCCGGGCCCGTTCTCGATGGCCGACCCGACCCAGGCCGCCGAGGAACTGCGCGCGGCCGGATTCGTCGAGGTCGCCGTGGAGGAGTGCGTGGTGCCCTTCGTACTCGACTCGGTCGACGAGTTCGTCACCTTCACCCGGGACGTGCTGCCGCCCCGGATGCGCCAGCTGCTGACCGACCGCTGTGGAGCGGTCGACGACCCGCAGATCTGGGCCGCCGTGCGCGCCGAGGCCGAACGGTTCGTCACCGCCGACGGCACGGTCAGCCTCCCCTCGGTCAGCCTCTGTCTGCGGGCGGTGGCCGAGGGCGGACCGGCATGAGGTTCGACACCCGACTGGTACGGATCGGCCAGGACCCCGAACCCGGCACCGGGGACGTCATTCCCCCGCTGCACCTGGCCGTGACCTACGAACGGGACATGCAGGACCCGCCCCGGTACTTCTACGGTCGGGGGGAGAACCCCACCCGGGAGGACCTGGAACGGGCGCTGGCCGCCGTGGAGGAGGCCCCGTTCGCCACCGTGTACGCCTCCGGGCAGGCCGCCGCGATGACCGCCGTGTCGGTGCTGCGGCCCGGTCAGCGGCTGCTCAGCTCCGACGACGTCTACGGCGGCACGCACACCCTCTTCGCCATGCTGGCCCGCTACGACATCCGGGTCGACTACGCCGACCTGTCCGACCCCGCCGTGGTCGAGCGGGCGCTCGGCGACGACGGCGACGACATCGCCATGGTGTGGGTGGAGTCGCCGAGCAACCCGCTGCTGAAGGTGGTCGACCTGGCCGACGTGTGCCGGCGGGCGCACCGGCGCGGTGCGCTGGTGGTGGTGGACAACACCCTGGCCGGCCCGGTGCTCCAGCAGCCGCTGGCGCTCGGTGCCGACATCAGCCTCTACAGCACCACCAAGTGCATCGCCGGGCATCTCGACGTCCTCGGCGGCGCCCTGGTCTACCACGACCCGGACCTGCACGAGAGCTTCCTGACGTACCGGACCACGGCCGGCAACATGGCCGGTCCGCTGGACTGTTTCCTGGTGCACCGGGGGCTGAAGACGATGTCGCTGCGGGTCGCCCGCCAGGTCGACAACGCCGAGGCGGTGGTCGAGGCGCTGCGCGCCGAGCCGACGGTCGGCCGGATCCACTACCCGGGGCTGCCCGGTCACCCCGGGCACGAGGTGGCCCGCCGGCAGATGACCCGGGCGGGGTCGCTGGTCAGCTTCGAGTACCTGCACGACCCGGAGAAGCTGATGAGCCGGGTCGGCCTCTTCGCCAGTGCGGTCAGCCTCGGCGGGGTCCGGTCGCTGATCGAGTGTCCCGCCCTGATGACCCACCGGCCGGTACCCCGGGAGGTCCGGCTGCGGCTGGGCGTCACCGACAACCTCATCCGGCTGTCGCTGGGAATCGAGGATCCCGCAGACCTGGTCACCGACCTGGTCACCGCGCTGCGCGCCGGCCGCCCGTAGGGCGGGCACCCGCGCCGGTCCGGTGCCTCCCCGCCCGGCCGTCCACGCCCCGGCCGCCCCACCCACGGCCGCCCCACCCACGCCCGCCCCACGTCCCGGCTGTCGAGCGGCGGACCGGGCTGACGAAAGGACTTCGATGGCGCAGCACGCAACCGGCGGGGACCCGACGACCGGTCCCGGACCGGCGGACACCGACCCGGCACCGCTGACCGATCCGGCGGCGTGGCGGCGGGTACGTCAGCTCTTCCCGCTGGACACCGGGGGCGTGTACCTGAACACCGCGGCGGTCGGTTCGGTACCGACGGAGGTGCTGGACCTGCTCGGGGCGGCCGACCGCGAGTACGCCCGCAACCCCCGGGACCCGTACGCGGACACCGCCGTGGTCGCCGCCCGGACCACCCTGGCGGCCAGCTACGGCTGCGCGCCGGACGAGATCGCGATCACCCAGAGCGCCACCGACGCGACCACCCGGATCCTGCACGGGCTGGACCTGGCCCCCGGCGACGAGATCCTGACCACCAGCCACGAGTGCTTCACCGTCCGGTCGCCGCTGGCGTTGCTGGCGCAGCGGCGGGGGGTCGTGCTGCGCCGGCTGGATCCGCCGGTCGGGCCGGCGCAACGGGCCGAGCAGATCGTCGAGATGTTCGCCGCCGCGATCACCGACCGGACCCGGGTCATCCAGTGGCCGGCGGTCAGCCTGACCATCGGCACCACCTTCCCGACCCGGGAGCTGGCCGAACTGGCCCAGCGGCACGGCCTGGTGTCGGTGGTCGACGGCGCGCAGGTGCCCGGGCAGTTCGTGCTGGACCTGCACGCCACCGGGGTGGATTTCCTCAGCGCCTCCGGCGGCAAATACCAGTGCGGCCCGCTGGGCAGCGGCTTCCTGTACGCCCGCAACCGGGTGCTGCCGGAGCACAACCCGGCGCCGTTGCCGGCCTTCTGGCCGGTGGTGTCGCTGACCTACCCGGTCGACGGGACGCTGCCGCCGCGCAGCACCTCCCGGGAGGCGGGCTACGACCTGGGCGCGCTGCTCCAGCAGACCGACTCGGCCGACCTGTCCCGCGCCGCCGCGCTGGCCGCCGCCGCACAGCTTTTCGACCGGCTCGGCCGGGCCCGGGTGCAGCAGTACGTGCTGGGGCTGGGTGAGCACCTGAAGCAACGTGTCATCGAGCACTGGGGCCCCGACCGGCTGCTCAGCCCGTACGACGACCGTCGGCTGCATTCCTCAATCGTGGCCTTCCAGCCGTTCACCGATCCCGCTGATCTCTCCGAATTTGCTCGTTTCATGGAATTCGAAACTCGCATGCAACGTGAACACGGGATTGCTGTCCAATGCGTGGGATTCGCTCCGAAGGAGCAGCCGCCGTCTTTCGCCATCCGCCTCTCGCCGCATCTCTACAACAGCCGGGAAGAAATCGATCACGCAGTGGAGGCGATGCGGAAGGTGACGGAGGGCCTCGCCCGTTGACCCGGTTACGTCGGCAGTGCCGCTGACCTGGGGAGGTTCCAGTGGGTCGACGGAAATGTTGCTGAACGTTGACAGAGCCCCGACAGATGACTGGCGGGAACCTTGACCACGTTCAATATTTGCTGATACCAAAGGCATTGCGGGGTAAGCTGCCGGGGAGGCCGATGTGTCGCAGAAAAGCGCGCAGACCGCGTCACAGCAAAAAGATCTGAAGGCCATGCCACGGCTACCCCTGCCGATGCGCATGGCCGATTTCCAGCGGCGCGGATTCCGGCTTGACCGACCGGCGTCACGGGCCATTCTGGAGCAGCACGCGCACAGCTTCCTGACCGGGTTCAACCTCGCCGCCCTGCACTGGCGGGACCGGCACGACGTCCTGGCCGAGGTACCCGACCCGGAGCGTGGCTTCGCGTACGAGGGCGCCGCCATGTTCGCCTCGCAGCTCGACCTGTGCACCGCCGGCCGGGCCCGGGCCGTGGAGAAACTGCTGGCCGGTCCGGGGGACCGGTACATCCACCTGATCCACGTCGGCGCCGGCTGGACCCTGGCCCCGATGCGGCTGCCGCTGCCCCGGCTGCCCCGGGCCCCGCTGATGCGGTGGCTGGCCCTGGACGGTGCCGGATTCGGCGAGACCTTCTTCGGCGGCCTGCCGGCGCTGCGCCGACGGGCCCGACGACCCGCCTCGGACCGGTGGGCGGCCACCGTGGCCGGCTCCGGCCGGGCCCTGTGGTTCGTCGAGTCGGCCGACGTCGACGGCATCGCCACCGTGATCAACGACCAGCCGCCCGCCGCCCGACCGCACCTGTGGAGCGGAGTCGGGCTGGCCTGCGGGTACGCCGGAGCCGTCAACGGCGACGAAATCGACCGGCTGCCCGCCCTGGCCGCCGGGTACCTGCCCCACCTGCGGCAGGGTGTCACCTTCGCGGTCGGGGCCCGGGCCCGCTCCGGGATCGTCCCGCCACACACCGAGGACGTCTGCCGCCGGCTGCTCGGCACCGACGTGCACACCGTGCACCGGTGGACCACCGAGACATCCCGGGACCTCGAATCGTCGCCGCACCTGGCCGCATACCTGGAGTGGAAGTCCCGCCTCCGGGCCCTGGTTGCCGAATCCCGCTGAGCTCGCGTTCCCCTGGAGGTGAGACACATGCCGAAGAACCTTCGGCGATTCGTTCCCCAAGTTGTGGGGGTGGCACTGAGTGTGGTCCTGGCGGTGCTGGTCGTCCGGCCCGGCACCAGCGCCGCAGAGCTGAAGAGCATGGCCGACCGGTTCGCCTTCACGGCGTACCCGCTCAACAGCGCGCCCGAAGGCGCCCGCAAGGTGCGTAACGTGGCACCCGCGTTGGGCGGACTCAGCGGCTGGATCTCCGCGGTCGGCGCCGCGGTCGGCCTGACCGACCTGCGCGGTCTCGGCCGGCCAGCCGACGCCTGCCTGGTCGACCCGCGCGACGACTCGGTGACCCTGCGCCCGGTGCCCCAGGCCGGTGGCCCCGACTACCAGCCGGTCCGGCTGACCGCCGGCGCCCTGCCCTACGACGCGACGATGGCCCCGATGGGCTGCGTGCCGGCGGACCTCGACGCCGACGGTGACCAGGACATCGTCGTCTACTACTGGGGCCGCTCACCGATCGTCTTCCTCAACACGGCCGGGCCGGCCCCGGCCGGTGCCGCCGGCACGGCGGTACCCACCGCCGCCGGGTTCCGCGCGGCCGAGCTGGTCACCCCGATGCAGCCGTGGAACTCCACGGGGCTCAACGTCGCCGACGTCGACGGGGACAGCCACCTGGACGTCCTGGTCGCCAACTACTTCCCCGACGGCGCCCGGATCCTCGACCCGAACGCCCGCGACGACCAGCGCATCGCCATGCAGCACTCGATGAACCTGGCCGCCAACGCCGGCCGCAACCAGCTCCTACTGGCCCGCCCCACCGGCCAGCCGGACACCGTACCGACCCTCACCGACGCCAGCGCGGCGATCCCGGCCCGGGCCTCGACGTCCTGGACGCTGGCCATCGGCTTCCAGGACCTCACCGGCGACCACCTGCCGGAGATCTACCTCGGCAACGACTTCGGCCCCGACCACCTGCTGGTCAACCACTCCAAGCCCGGTCAGGTACGGCTCGACGCCGTGCTCGGCGACCGGGACATGGTCACCCCGAAGTCCCAGGTGCTCGGCCGGGACTCGTTCAAGGGCATGGGTGTCACCTTCACCTACGACCGGGGCGAGACCCTGCCGATGATCGTGGTCAGCAACATCACCACGAACTTCGCCCTGCACGAGAGCAACTTCGCCTTCGTCCCCACCGGACAGGGCAGCGAGCTGCTCGACGGAAAGGTGCCCTTCACCAACCGCAGCGAACAACTCGGGCTGTCCCGCTCCGGCTGGGCCTGGGACGTCAAGTCCGGTGACTTCGACAACGACGGCGTGGACGAACTGATGCAGGCCACCGGCTTCGTCAAGGGCGACACCAACTTCTGGCCGCAGCTCCAGGAACTGGCCATGGGCAACGACGACCTGCTGCGCTTCCCGGCCACCTGGCCGCACTTCGTACCCGGCGCCGACCTCTCCGGCCACGAGCACAACCCGTTCTGGGCACGCAAGGCTGACGGCAGCTACGCCGACCTCGCCCCCGAGCTGGGCATCGACGCCCCCGACGTGTCCCGTGGCCTCTCCTTCGGCGACGTCAACGCCGACGGCCGCCTCGACGTGCTGGTCGCCAACCAGTGGGAGGACTCCCGGGTACTGCTCAACGACGGCAAGGCGGCCCCCGGGGTCGGGCTGCGGCTGGAGATGCCCGCCGGCACCGGTACCCGCCCGGCGATCGGCGCCCAGATCGAGGTCCGCGACCCGGAGGGCAGCCGCCGCGCCCAGCTCTTCCCGGCCAACGGGCACGCCGGGGTCTCCGCCGCCGAGCTGCACCTCGCCCTGCCGGCCAGCGGCAGCGTGCCGGCCACCGTCTCGTGGCGGGACGCCAACGGCGTGCACCGCGCCGAGATCACCCTCACCGCAGGGCGCCACACCGTCCTGCTCAACCCCGACGGAACGGCGGTAGTGCGATGACAACCACGGCGGAGCCCCGTAACGCCGCAGCCCTCGACCAGGCCGCCGGCCCGACGGCGCCGGCCACCCCGGCGGCCACCCCGACCTTCGTCGTCACCCCCCGGGTCAAGGCCCTGCGCCGGTTCGCCCTCTCCATCACCGTGTTCAACATCCTCGGCCACCTGTTCCTCGGCTTCGAGCAGTCCCCGATCACCCCGATCCTCAGCGTGCTGGTCAGCTACGCGGTGGCTCTGCTGATGGAGTGGCTGGACTCCCGGGCCCGCGGCCGGCGGCCCGAGTACGCGGGCGGACCCAACGAGCTGATCACCTTCCTGCTGCCCGCCCACATCGCCGGTCTGGCCTGCGGGATGCTGCTGTGGGGCAACTCGTCGCTGTGGCCGTACCTGTTCGCGGTGACCGTGGCCAACGTCAGCAAGTACGTGGTCCGGCTGCGCAGCGGCGACCGGCTGCGGCACGTGCTCAACCCGTCCAACGCCGGCATCGCGCTGACCCTGGTGATCTTCCCGTGGGTCGGGATCGCGCCGCCCTACCACTTCACCAACAACATCTCCGGCGCGGTCGACTGGCTGCTCCCGCTCGGCGTACTGATGCTCGGCACGATGCTCAACGCCAAGCTCACCCGGCGCAGCCCGCTCATCCTCGCCTGGGTCGGCGGGTTCATCGCCCAGGCCGTGCTGCGCTGGCTGATCCTGGACCACACCCTGATCGGCGCGCTGCTGCCGATCACCGGGTTCGCCTTCATCCTGTTCACCAACTACATGATCACCGACCCCGGGACCACCCCCACCCGGGTACGCGGGCAGGTCATCTTCGGCCTCACCGCCGCCGCCGTCTACGGCATCCTGGTGGTCTCCGGCATCTCCTTCGGGCTCTTCTTCGCCCTGGTGATCACCTGCATCCTGCGGGGCGCGGTGCTGCTGGCCGCCCGGTACCGCGAGCGTGCGCAGCCCACCACCGTCGGCGCCCCGGCGACAACCGCGGCGGCCGGCGGATGAACACCGAGCCGATCGCGGTCGTCGGGATCGCCTGCCGGTACCCGGACGCGACCGGCCCCGACGAACTGTGGCAGACCGTCCTGGGTCGCCGCCGGGGGTTCCGGCTCCTGCCGGAACAGCGCCTCGGCGCCGGCTACCGGGGCGACCGGGACAACCCGGACGTCACCTACGTGACCCACGCCGGCCTGCTGCGGGACTGGACCTTCGACCGGGAACGCTTCGGCATCCCCGGCCCGCTGTACCGCTCGGCCGACCACAGCCACTGGCTCGCCCTGGCCACCGCCGCCGACGTCCTCGCCGACGCCGGTCTGCACGCCGACGACCTGGACCGCGACGGAGTGGACCGGGACCGGGTCGGGGTGATCATCGGCAACTCGCTGACCGGCGAGTTCAGCCGGTCCTGGACGGTCCGCGCCCGGCTGCCGTTCCTGCGCAGCGCCGCCGCGCTGGCGATGGACCGGGCCGGGGTGGACGACGACCGGGCCGCGCTCGCCCTGGCCGAACTGGAACACCTGGTCCGGTCCACCTTCGCCGAACCGAACGACGAGACCCTCGCCGGGTCGCTGTCCAACACCATCGCCGGCCGGATCTGCAACCACTTCGATTTCCACGGCACCGGCTACACCGTCGACGGTGCCTGCTCGTCGAGCCTGCTGGCGGTGATGACGGCCTGCCGGGCGCTGCGCGACGGGGAACTCGACCTCGCCGTCGCCGGCGGCGTGGACCTGAGCCTCGACCCGCTGGAACTGGTCGGGTTCGCCCGGGTCGGCGCGCTGGCCGTCGACGAGATGCGGGTCTACGACGCCGATCCGACCGGCTTCCTGCCCGGTGAGGGCTGCGGGATGGTCGCGCTGATGCGCGCCGAGCAGGCCGACCGGCTGGGGCTGCGCAGCTACGCCCGGATCGTCGGCTGGGGCACCTCCTCCGACGGCTCCGGCGGGCTGACCCGGCCGGCGGCGCACGGCCAGGTCAAGGCGCTGCGCCGGGCGTACGCGATGGCCGGCCTCGACCCGGCGACGGTCGGCCTGGTGGAGGGGCACGGCACTGGGACCGCGGTCGGTGACCGGGTGGAACTGGAGACCCTGCGGGAGGTGCTGGCCGCGGCGGACCGCGCCGCCCCGGCCGCGCTGGGCAGCATCAAGGCCAACATCGGGCACACCAAGGCCGCCGCCGGGGTGGCCGGTCTGATCAAGGCGGCGCTCGCCGTGCACCACCGGGTCCTGCCGCCGACCACCGGCTGCGACGACCCGCACGGACTGCTGCGCGACCCGGGTACCCCGGTGCAGGTGCTCGCCGAGCCCCGGGAGTGGACCGGCCCGGACACCATCGCCGCCGTGTCGTCGATGGGCTTCGGTGGTATCAACTCGCACGTGGTACTGGCCGGGGCGGACCCCGGCCGTCCGGCGACCCCGGCCGCGACCCTCGCCCGGCTCGCCGCGCCGCTGCCCGAGTACGACATCGTGCTCCTCGGCGCGGCCGACCGGGCGGGCCTGGACCAGCGGCTCGGCGCCGTCGCCGAGCAGGCCGGGCGGTTGAGCCGGGCCGAACTGCACGACCTCGCCGTCACCTGTCACGCCCCGGGCGCCGACGACGCCTACCGGGCCGCCCTGATCGCGGCCCGGCCCACCCAGCTCGCCGAGGCGGCCGGACGGGCCCGGGAGCTGCTGGCCGAACTGGACGGCCCGTTCGCGCTCGACGAGCGCACCGGCGCGGTCGTCGCCCGTGGCGCGGCGCCCCGGGTGGGCCTGCTCTTCCCCGGCCAGGCCGCCCCGGTCCGCGCCGACCTGCCCGACTGGGCCCGCCGGCTCGACGTGCCGGCGTTCCCCGACGGGCTGGTGGTCCGCGACGGTGAGGTGGCGACCGACCAGGCCCAACCGGCGGTGGTCCGGTCCAGCCTCGCCGGTGTGGCGTGGCTCGACGCGCTGAACTGCCGACCGGTCGCCGCCACCGGGCACAGCCTCGGTGAGATCAGCGCCCTGGTCTGGGCCGGCGCGCTCTCCGCCGCCGACGGACTGGCCCTGGCCGCCGTCCGGGGTCGGCTGATGACCGAACACGGCGCCCCGGGCAGCACGATGGCCAGCCTGGGCACCGGCGTCGAGCACGCCCGGCAGCTGATCGGCGACTCGGCGGTGGTGGTGGCCGGGCACAACGGGCTGCGGCAGACCACCATCGCCGGCGACGTCGACGAGGTGCGCGACGTGCTGGCCCGGGCCGCCGCCGAAGGGGTCGTCGGCCGCCAGATCCCCGTCTCGCACGGCTTCCACAGCCCGGCCATGGAGCCGGTACGCGAGCCGCTGCGTGCCGCGCTGCGGGACCTCACGTTCGGTGAACCAGCCCGGCCGGTGGTCTCCACCACCACCGGTGCGCCGCTGCCCGCCGGCACCGACCTGACCGGCCTGCTGGTCGACCAGCTCACCCGGCCGGTGGAGTTCCTCGCCGCGGTGACCCACCTGGCCGCGGAGTGCGACCTGCTCGTGGAGGTCGGTCCGGGCACCATCCTCGCCGGCCTGGCCGCCGACTGCGGGGTCACCGTGCCGGCGGTCAGCCTCGACTGCGGCGGGCCGCAGCGGCGGCACGCCTGGGCCACCGCCGTGCTCGCCGCCACCGGCGCGGCCGACCCGGCACCGTTCTTCACCGAGCGACCGGCCCGGCCGATGCGGCCCGGTCAGCCGATCGCCCTGCTGGAGAACCAGTGCGAGACGCTGCCCTCGGTGACGCTGCCGGCCGGTGCCGCCGTGCTCTCCACCCGGGAGCACGCTCTCGCGCCCGTCGGTGCGACCGTCCCCGCCGGCGGCGACCCGTTGGGCGCCCTGCGCCTGCACCTGTCGCGGGTGCTGGAACTGCCGATCGACGGCATCCGGCCGGACGCCAGCCTCCTCGGTGACCTACATCTGAACTCGTTGCAGGTGGTGCAGACCTTCGCCGAACTGGCCGGCTCGCTGGGCAAGGTCCCGGGCCAGCCGCCCGCCGAACTGGCCGGTGCCACCGTCGGGCGGGCCGCCGAACTGCTGGCCGACCTGCCCGAAGCGGCCGGGGAGAGCGACACCGTGGAGGGGGTACGCCCCGACGTGCGGGTCTTCGCGCACACCTGGGTGCCGTACCGGCCCGGCCCGGCCCGTACCCCGGTGAGCTGGCAGGTGCACGCCCCGGAGGGACACTGGCTGACGGAGCTGGCCGGCGCGCCGACCACCGGTGCCCGGGTCCGGCACGGGCTGGCCGTCGTCCTGCCCGACGTCGCCCCGTCCGGTGACACCGCGACCCGGATCGCCGAGCTGATGGCCCTGATCGGCACCGAACAGCCCGAACGGCTGCTGGTGGTGCACCACGACCATCCGGCCGCCGCCGCGCTGGCCCGCAGCGCCGTCGCCGAGGTGCCCGGCTGCGCGGCCACCGTCGTCGACGTACCGCCCGGACAGCAGTTGACCGACCTCGGGGTGGCCGACCACCGGGGCTACCTCGAACTGCGGATGGACCCGCAGGGCGGGATCCTGCGCTCCCAGACCACCGTGCGACCGGTGGCCGGCGGGGGGCCGCTGCCGCTGGCCGCCGGGGACGTCATCCTGGTCACCGGCGGCGTCACCGGCATCACCGCCTCGTCGGCGGCGGTGCTCGCCGAGGAGGCCGGTGCCGTGCTGGTCGTCCTCGGCCGCAGCAGCGCCGACGACCCGAAGGTCGGCGCCGGGCTGGCCCAGCTCGGCCAGCGGGTCCCCGCCCACTACGTCAGCTGCGACGTGACCGACCCACACGCGGTGCCGGCCGCGCTGGCCGCCGCCGCCGTACACGGCCCGGTGGCCGCCCTGGTGCACGGCGCGGGTGTCAACGAACCCCGCCGGATGTCCGACGTGGCGGTCGACGGGCTGCGCCGTACCCTGGCACCCAAGGTGGACGGGCTGCGGCACCTGCTCGACGCCGCCGGGGACCGGCTGAAGCTGGTCCTGGCCTACGGATCCATCATCGGCCGCTGCGGCCTGGCCGGGCAGCCGGAGTACTGCCTGGCCAACGACTGGATGCGGATCGAGGTCGAGCGCTGGGCGCAGCGGCACCCGGCCTGCCGTACCCACGTGCTGGAGTGGTCGGTCTGGGCCGACCGGGGGATGGGCGTCCGGTTGGGCGCACTCGACGGGCTGCGCCGCCAGGGCGTGGCCCCGATCGATCCGGAGCAGGGCGAGGCGGTGCTGCGGGACCTGCTCGGCGATCCGAGCGCGCCGGTGACCGTCCTGGTGACCAGCCGGTTCCCGGCGACCCCGGCGTTGACCACGCCCACGGTCGCGGCCACCGGGACGCTGCGCTTCGCCGAGGAGCGGCACGACCTGCTGCCGTCGGTGGAGGTGGTGCTGGAGAGCAGCCTCACCGTCGGCTCCGACCCGTATCTCGCCGACCACCGCCTGGACGGCACCGCCGTCTTCCCCGCCGTGCTCGGTCTGGAGGCGATGGCCCAGGCCACCGCCACCCTGCGGGGCGGCCGGGAGGTCTGGTCGCTGCGCGACGCCGCGTTCACCGCGCCGATCACCGTACCGGAGCGGGCGGCCCGGACCCTGCGCTGCGCCGCGCTCGGCGCCGCGCACGACCCGGACGAGGTCGAGGTGGTACTCCGTGACGACAGCGACGGCTTCGCCGGTACCCGCTTCCAGGCCACGGTCGCCCCGGCCCCCGAGCCACCGGCGCCGATCGGGGCGCGTACCCCGGTCAGCGCGGTGGACCGACCGCACCCGTTCTACGGGCCGGTGCTGTTCCACGAGGGCCGGTTCCAGCGGCTGACCAGCTACGAGTGGCTCTCCGCGTTCACCGTGCGGGCCTGGGTCGACAGTGATCCCGCCGCCCGCTGGTTCTCCGAGTTCCACGGCCAGGAGTTGCTGCTCGGCGATCCGGGGGTGCTGGACGCCAGCATCCACGTCCTGCTGGCCTGCGTCCCGCACCGTCGGGCGCTGCCGGTCGCGGTCGAGCGGTTCACCGTCTGGCGCCCGGTCGCCGGGCCGGTACTGGTCAGCGCGACGGAACGGTCGCACACCGCCGGTGAGTACGTCTTCGACGTGGATCTGCACGACCCCGACGGCCGGCCGGTGGCCACCTGGACCGGGTTGCGTCTGCGGGCGGCCGGCCCGCACCGCAACGACCCGCTGCCGTTCGCGGCGATGGGACCCTCGCTGGCCCGGCGGCTCATCGAGTGCGAGGTGGCCGACGACATCGACATCTGGTCGTTGCCGGGCGCCGCAGCCGGTCCGGCCCGGACCGTACCGGGCTGGTCGGGACCGGTGGCCACGTACCGGACCGGGTGGGGCACGATCGGCGCCCGGGCACCCCGGCCGGTGGCCTTCGACTGGCGGCTGTCCGGCCCGTCCACAGGGGACACCGACCCGGCGCCGGACCGGCTCGCCCGCGACATCGCCGACAAGACCGGCGAGCCGGTCGAGGTGGCGGTGCTGCGGGTCCAGGTGGCGGAGGCCGCCCTGCGTCGGCTGCCGAAGCGGCCCGTCACCCAGCCGCTGCGTCTGGACCAGGTGGTCGAACCGGGTCTGGTCGTGGTGCGCAGCAACGGTACCCAGGTGCTGGTCGCCCGGGTCGCGGTGGCCGGCGGACCGGCCCCGGTGACGGTGGCCGTGGCGATCGATGGAGGGCAGCGATGACCACCCCCGTGTACCACTACCGTCACCTGGTCACGTTCGACGAGACCAATCTGGTGGGCAACGTCTACTTCGCCCACTACCTGCACTGGCAGGGCCACTGCCGGGAACGGTTCCTGCTCGACCACGCGCCGGGAGTACTCAAGGCCGTGCAGTCGGGGGAGTTGGCCCTGGTCACCGTCTCCTGCGCGATGGACTACTACGCCGAGTCGTTCGGGCTCGATGTCATCGATGTCGGCATGACGTTGCGTGGGAAGGGCGCCAACCGGGTCGAGATGGATTTCCAGTTCTGCCGTGACGACGTCACCGTGGCCATCGGCCGGCAGACCGTGGCCTGTATGCGGCGGGACGGGGATCGTACGGTGCCGGCACCCGTACCGGAGGAACTGGCCCGGGCGGTGGAGATGTTCGCACCGTGACCGGTCGGCCGGCCGCAGCCATTTCCTATAGCGGCCCGGTCGCCACCGGATTCGACAGCGGCGGTGGCGCAGGTGACGTCATCTGCGCCAAACCGCAGCCGCCGTCGGTCCGTATTCTGTGGACAACTCGATAGCAGCCGGTAATCTGCACCTCGCAGGGCGTTTCCTGACCGCCACCACCTGTGGTTAACTGGCTATACCTTTTGCCACCGCAAGCGGTGCGGCCCGGATCCGTGGGATCGGGGCCTTTCGCTGTCTAGAGCGAGGAGGGCAGGTGTCGCACCATCGGTCGCGGCCGATCTGCCGCCTCGTGCCGGGCACGTCCCCCCGCCTCCCCGCCCCGGGCCGGTGCATCCGGCCCGGAGTACCGGTCGGAGCGGGTCCATCAGCACACCTGACCAACCGGTCGCCAGTGCCGGCGACGGGTTGACGCGACCGAGAAGAACGCTCGGACACCAACCGGAGGATCACTCGATGAGCACCGAGACCAACAAGTCGGCCGAGAGCGCGGGGCCGCCGTCGCCCGGCGCCGGCGGCGTAGCCGAGGCGGCACCATCTGGCGCGGGACGCGCCCTGCTCGCGGTACTCTGCCTCGCGCAGTTCATGCTGATCCTCGACGTCGCCGTGGTGGCCGTCGCCATGCCGACCATCCAGAACGAATTGGGTATCGGCGCCGCCGACA
Organism: Micromonospora sp. CPCC 206060; assembly: GCF_036906895.1. Classification (NCBI taxonomy): domain Bacteria; kingdom Bacillati; phylum Actinomycetota; class Actinomycetes; order Micromonosporales; family Micromonosporaceae; genus Micromonospora; species Micromonospora sp. CPCC 206060. Next base: position 26,942 of record NZ_JBAKHU010000023.1, on the reverse strand, counting down.
TCATGTGGGTCGGCACGGCGTACGCGCTGACCTTCGGTGGCTTCCTGGTCACCGCCGGCCGGTTGGCCGATCTGTTCGGTGCCCGGCGCATGCTGCTGGCCGGTCTGGTGGTGTTCGCCCTTGGTTCGCTCGGCTGCGGGGTGGCCGAGAGCGGCTGGCTGCTCTTCGTCTCCCGTGGCGTGCAGGGCGTCGGCGCGGCGATGGTCTCGCCGGCCGCGCTGGCCATGGTCATGGTCAGCTTCGGTGAGGGCGCCGGCAAGGCCAAGGCCCTGGCCGCCTGGGGTGCGGTCTCCTCCGGCAGCGCGGTCGTCGGCCAGCTCCTCGGCGGCATCCTCACCGAGCTGGCGAGCTGGCGCATGATCTTCCTGATCAACCTGCCGTTCGCGCTGCTGGTCATCGTGGCGGTGCTGCGGCAGGTCAGCGACCAGCGGGAGCGGCAGAGCGGCAAGACCGACCTGGTCGGCGCGAGCCTCCTCACCGCCGGCATGGTGCTGCTGGTCACCGCCGCGTCGCAGGCCGGCAACGGCGGGTTCCGGCCCGTGGTGCTGCTGACCGGCCTGGCCGGCCTGGTGCTGCTGGCGGCCTTCTGGCTCGTCGAGCGCCGGGTCGCCCAGCCGATGGTGCCGCTGAGCCTGTTCCGTAACCGGCACGTCAGCCTGGGCAACGTCATCTGCTTCGCCTCGGCCGGTGCCACCATGGCCACCGTCTTCTTCGCCGCGCTGGTGATGCAGCAGGTCCTCGGTGCCTCGTCTCTGCAGGCGGGCCTGACCTTCGCCCCGGTCTCGGCGCTGATCACCGTGGCCGCCCTGAAGTCCGGTGCCGCGGTGGCCAAGTTCGGGGTGAAGAACGTGCTGCTGATCGCCGCCGCGTTCAGCGCGGTCGGCATCGTGCTGCTGGCCATGACCCCGGCCGACGGCAACTACCTGCTGCACATCGTGCCGGGTCTGGTGATCTTCGGGATCGGTGGTGGCCTCGGCTTCGCGCCGGCCATGTTCGTGGCGACCACCGGTGTCGCCCCCACCGAGCAGGGTCTGGCCTCCGGCCTGCTCTCCACCTCCCAGCAGATCGGTGGCGTGCTCTCGCTCGCGCTGCTCAACGTGGTCGTGGTGCGGATCGCGGCCGGCGGGGTGGACGGTTCGGCCGAGGCGCTGATGTCCGGCTACCGGGCCGGTTTCCTCACCGCCCTGGTGCTGCCGGTGCTGGTGGCCGTCTGCGTGCTGGCCCTGCCGAAGGGGGCGATCGCCCCGCCGCCCATGATGATGATGGGCCCGCCGCCCAAGGAGGACTGACCCTCCTGTCCGGACACACACCGGTGGGCCGTACCTGTCACGGGTGCGGCCCACCGCCATGTCCGGCTGTTGCCGATCGGGAGAGGATGGCCTGATGACCGGGATCTCTACCGCACACACCGCAGATCTGGACGCCAAGACCCGGGCCGCCGTCCGGGCGCTGCTGGAGGGGGCCTTCGACGGCGACTTCTCCGACCAGGACTGGGAGCACTCCCTGGGCGGGGTGCACGCGCTGGTCTGGGATGGCGACGAGTTGATCGGCCACGGCGCGGTGGTGCAGCGGCGGCTGCTGTACCGGGGGCGGGCGCTGCGTACCGGCTACGTCGAGGGCGTCGCGGTCCGTGCGGACCGGCGCGGGCGCGGGTACGGGGCGGCCCTGATGACGGCGCTGGAGCGGGTAATCGCGGGCGGGTACGACCTGGGGGCGTTGAGCAGCAGCGAGGAGGCGATCGGCTTCTACGCCGCCCGGGGTTGGGCGCGGTGGACCGGGCCGACCGCGGTGCTCACCCCGGACGGCGTCCAGCGCACCGTCGATGACGACGGCGGGGTCTTCGTCCTGCCCGGTGCCGAACCGTTGGAGCTGTCCGAACCGCTGGTCTGCGACTGGCGCGACGGCGACGTCTGGTGACCGGTCCTCCGTGCCGGGGCGCCAACCACGATGAGCCTGATGACTGTCGGGCATGAATATGCCGCAGAGTCATCAGGCTCGACGGGCATGGGCTGCGCCGGCCGGATGTGGCGGTGGGCGGTCGCTCAGGTGAAGACGTGCGGCGCCGGTTCCTCCTCCTCGGTGACCTCGGTGCTCAGCCGCCCGTAGCAGCGGGAGAGGCGTAGCACCGGGTCCAGCAGGGTGCTGTCCACCCGACCGTCCCGCCAGACCTCCGGCTCGACGTGCACGTGCACCACCTCGCCGACGATCAGGTTGCCGTTGCCGACGGGGTGGATCGCGGCCACCCGGCACTCCAGGTGTGCCCGCGCCTCCTGCACCCGCGGCGGTCGGACCCGGACCGAGGGCACCGGGGTCACGCCCACCTCGCCGAACTCGTCGACCTCGGCGCCGAAGTGGCTGCCGGTGCCGTCGAGCTGCTTGAGCAGGCTCTGGTCGGCGATGTTGATGACGAACTCGCCGGTGGCCCGGATGTTGCGCAGAGTGTCCTTCTCCCCGATCGAGGAGAACGCGACGTGCGGCGGGTGGTCGGCGACCAGGCTGAAGTAGGAGTACGGGGCCAGGTTCCGGTGCCCGGTCGGCGCAACGGTCGACACCCAGGCGATCGGTCTCGGCACCACCAGCGAGGTGATGAGCTGGTAGACGTCCGGCTTGCGCCAGTCGGCGGGCGCGATCTCCAGGGGCTCGGCGAGCTGACCCGGGGCGATGGGCGGCTGCGATGACATGCGGACTCCAATCAGCGGTGACCCCGGCCCGCGTCGACGGGCGACGCGGGCCGTCGGTGACTCACCGCGGCATCCGGTTGAGCCACTGGTCGCCGAACTGCATGAGCGGGCAGTACTTGGTGGCGCGCAGGTGCCGCATCTCGCGGAGCATGCTGGTGGCGTTCTGCGCGATCTTGCCGGGCTGGACCAGGGAGCGGTCGTTGCCGACCAGCACCGCAGCGAGCGTCACGTGCCGTTCCAGGTCGAGCAGGTCGGCTTCGAGTACCTCGTCCCGGGCGGCGGCCAGCTGCGGCCGGCTGACGTACATGTCGGCGTACGGCTCGGGCAGTACCCGCAACAGCTCGTCGACGGCGGCCCGGTAGCGACGGTGTTCCAGCTGCATCACCCCGGTGAGGTTGATCCGGACGAACGGCGGAGCCATGGTCGGCCGGATCACCTCCTGGTAGTACCGGGCCGGCAGGGCACCACTGTGGATCATCGCGGCGGTGAAGCCCCGGATCAGCGTGGCGGCCGAGGTGAGCGCCCGGGTCGCCGCCGCGTCGTCGCCGGCCTCCACCAGCTCGCAGGCCCGCCGCAGCTCGTCGGCGGTGTGCACGTTGAGCAGGAAGTAGAAGTGGTGGACCAGGAACCAGCGGTCCAGCCAGTCGCCGGTCGGTTCGAACCAGCTCTGCTCGGTCACCCGGCCGTTGGCCCGCTCGGCCGGTACGCCGGCCGCCGGGTCGGGCTCCGGGCGGAGCAGTTCCAGCAGGGCCGCCATGCTGGTCAGCTCGGCCAGCACGTCGTTGATCTCCAGCATGGTCAGCCGCAGGTCGGCCAGGGTGCGGAAGGTGTTGACCACGGCCTGGGCGGCCTGCTGCTCCGGGGTGAGCGCGGTGTGCCGGACCCGGAAGTAGTCCGAGTGCACCGGGACCGGGGGCGGAAGCTGCTCCGCCCCCTCGACCGGGGCCAGGGCCGCGAGCCGGCGGCCCAGCGTACCGAGACTCTCCACGGCGAACCGGAAGTGCTTGTCGACCGGGGTGCCACCACTGCGACCGATCATGTCGAGCAGGGCGCCCAGGCTCGCCTCGGCCTGGGCCCACAGCTCCCGGACAGACTGGTCGAAGCGGGGCCGTTGCCGGTTGACCGGCTCGGGGATCACCACGAGCGGAACGGCGCTGGACGGCATGACACCCGGGTCGCCCGGCATGGCAGCTCCTTCGACGTGGATGGTCGTTACCTAGCGGACGGCGGCCGGCTCGCCGCGCAGGGCGACCGGGATGGCCGAGTGGCCACGCAGCGTGGCGTTCTCCCACCAGGCCAGCTCGCCGTCGATGCGCAGCTCGGGGAAGCGGCGCAGCAGTGCCGGCAGCGCCACCCGGGCCTCGATCCGGGCCACCGCGTTGCCGAGGCAGGAGTGCGCGCCCCGACCGAAGCCCAGGTGCGGGTTGGGGGAGCGGGTCAGCACCAGGTTCTCCGGGTCGTCGAACCGGGCCGGGTCGCGGTTGGCGGCGGCCAGCACGATGATCACCATGTCGCCGCGGCGCAGCCGGCGGTCGTCGATGGTGACGTCCTCGGTGCAGACCCGGCTGACCACGTGCACCGGCCCGGAGAACCGGACCAGTTCCTCGACACCGGCGTCCACGTCGGCGAAGAACTGCGGCAGCAGCTCGGGGCGGTTCAGCAGGGTGGTCAGCGCGTTGCCCAGGAACCGGGCCGGCACCTCGAACCCGGCGTGCCAGAACGCGCGCAGCGAGTTGTTGAGCACCGCGTCGGTGTAGTCGACCTTGCTGCGGTTGGTGGCGACGAACCCGGAGATGCCCTCGGTCGGGCCGCTGGCCAGCCACCGGCCGACGAAGTCGCTGAAGTGCTGGCGGGCGGCGAGCCCGGCCTCCTCGCTGTTCGGGTCCAGGCCGGCGTCCATGCTGCGGTGCAGCTCGTCGTTGCGCTGCCGCCACTCCTCGTCGGCCTCCGGTGGCGGCATGCCGACCAGCTCGGAGATGGTGCCCAGGGTGAACGGGGTGGCGAAGTCGGTGACGAAGTTGATGCTGTCCCGGCCGGAGATGTCGTCGAGCAGCCGCTCGGCGCGCTCCTCGGCGTGCCGCTCCAGGGCGCCCAGGTCCTGCGAGCGCAGCGCGTCGATGGCGAAGTGCCGTAGCGGCGTCTGGTCCGGCGGGTCGAGGGTCTGCAGGCTCAGCAGCGGGCCAGGGGTGGGGATGCCCACCTTGCGAAAGTCCGCAGCGAACACGGCCGGGTTCTTCAGTGCCTGGAGGCAGTCGGCGTGCCGGGTCAGCACCCAGGCGCCGAGCTCGGAATGCCAGTGCACCGGATCCTCTTCCCGCAACCGCCGGTAGACGGGGTACGGGTCCCGGATGACCTCGGGGTCGAGCGGATTGAACAGCTCGTCCTGGTTGCTCACTTTCGACCTGCCTGTCTGGCCTGCCGGCCGGATACCTGCCGATGCGGGTGGTCGTGGCCCGGCACGCGAGGCGTGCCGGACCACGACGCTGCTTAGCTTCAGTGCAGGTAACGCATGGCGGGTCCCCCCTTTCGGGTCGGTGGGATCGGAAAGCCAGGGGCATATCGCGGCGTTACCTTGCTTCGCCCCTGACGACTGTTGCGAGAAAGTCTGAATTGGGTTGTGCCTGGGCGAGGCATGAGTGGATTCTTCGGCCCGGACGGAAATGGTGTCAAGGTTGCCTGACAGATATGTCGATGTCTTGAAAGTGCTGGCAGGCGGGTGTTCGCGGTTGACCGGCGGGTTAACGTATCGATGCTTCTAGCCAGCAAGATTTCCGTCAATCATCGGCTTCTTGCGCGACGCGATCGTTAGCGTGTAACCCGTGTTGATCCATCCACGTAATTGTGCCGCTGGGTCGAGAGAGGGCGGGAAGCAGTGTCGAGTGTTCGCGAACAGGTAGCAGAGCTGTCCGATGAGGAAAAGCGCGCCCTGCTGGCCCAGTTACTCGGCCAGGACGGTGACCGTGAAGGTGAGCGGCTGCTGCCGTCGCAGCGTCGCTACTGGGTGTTGCACCAGGTGTCCCCCCAGGTGCCCACCCACGTGGTCCGGGTCGTCGAGGTACGCGGCGGGCTGGACGTGGACGTGTTGAACCGGGCGCTCGACGCACTCGTCGACGCCCACGAGAGCCTGCGGACCAGCTACGTGGCAGTGGAGGGCCGGCCGGTGCGCGGGCTCGCCGAACCGGGGACCGTACGCCCCGGTGTCACCGTGCTGGACGTGGCGGACGACGCCGACGAGGTGCACCGGGTACGGGTCCGGGAGGCCGGGCGGGCGTTCGACCTGGAGACCGCGCCGCTGCTGCGGCTGTCGGTACTCCGGCGCGGCCCCGAGCACCACGAGGTGATTTTCACCGCGCACCAGATGCTCGCCGACGAGGTCACCGCAGACCTGCTGCTGGGCGAGCTGGCCGACATCTACCACGGACTGGCCACCGCCGGTACCGCGCCGGCGGTCGCCGAGCCGACGATGTCCCTGGCCGACGTGGTCCGCCACGAGCGCACCTGGCTGGGTACGCCGCAGGCGCGCCGGGAGACCGAGTTCTGGACCAAGCGGCTGGCCGCGGTGCCGACCCTGGAGCTGCCCACCGACCGTCCCCGGCCGGTGGACCGGATGCCGTCGCTCAGCGGCGCCCGGGTGACCCGGCGGCTCGACGCCGACCAGGTCGGCCTGGCCCGGCAGCTCGCCGACGCCCAGGGCACCGGCCTCTCCGAGGTCACCCTCGCCGCGCTGGTCGCGGTGCTCAGCCGGTACACCCTGGAGCAGGACATCACCGTCGGTCTGCCGGTCGACGGCCGGATCGAGTCGACGTACGCCGGGGTGCTGGCGCCGCTGGAGAACACCGTGGTGGTCCGCGCGGACCTGGGCGGCGAGCCCAGCTTCCGGCAGCTGGTCGACCGGGTGGCCGTCGCCCGCAAGGAGGCCGAGCAGCACCAGCGCCTGCCGTTCGAGCAGGTCGTGGCGCAGCTCAAGCCGGAGGCCGACTTCAGCCGGTCGCCGCTGCACCAGGTGCGTTTCGTCGACCGCAGCTCGGCCTTCGGCACCCGCGAGGTGGGTGGCGCGTCCTGGTCGGTCGCCGACGTGGACACCGGCCTGTCGGCGTTCGACCTGACCGTCTACGCCCACGACGGCGGCGACGGGTACGAGCTGGTCGGTGAGTACAACGCCGAGCTGTTCAAGCCGGAGACCGTGGAGCGGTTCCTCGGCCACCTGGCCGCGCTGCTCGGCGCGGCGCTGGCCGACCCGGACCGGCGCTGCGCCGACCTGAAGATGCTCTCCGACGCCGAGACCGACCTGGTGCTGCGGCAGTGGAACGACACCGCCGCCGAGCTGCCGGCCAGCCCGGTCCTGCACACGCTGATCGCCGAGCAGGCCGAGCGGACCCCGGACGCCTGGGCGGTGATGTCCGGCGGGCAGCGGCTCACCTACCGCGAGCTGGACAGCTGGGCCAACAAACTGGCCAACCACCTGCGCGGCCACGGGGTGGGCCCGGAGGAGCTGGTCGCGGTCATGGCGCACCGGCGGGTCAGCACCGTCGTCGGGTTCCTCGCCGCGCTCAAGGCCGGCGGCGGGTACGTGCCGGTCGACCCGGAGCAGCCGGGTGACCGGATGCGCGCGGTGATCGCCGACGCCGGAGCCCGGATCGTCATCTCCAGCGAGGCGATCGAGTCGCTGGCCGACGACCCGGCCCTGCTGCGGATCGCGCCGGAGGCCGACGAGGTGCTCGCCGGCAGCGACGCCGCCCCCGAGGTGGCCGTCGACCCGGCCAACACCGCGTACGTCATCTACACCTCCGGCTCCACCGGCCGCCCGAAGGGCGTGGTGGTCCCGCACCGGCAGATCGTCAACTCCACTCTGGCCCGCAGCGCGTTCGGCCGGGAGGCACCGGAGTCCTACGCGATCCCGGTGGCGCTCTCCTTCGACGCCTCCGCCGCCGGCCTGTACTGGACGCTGCTCACCGGTGGCCGGATCGTGCTGCCCAGCGAGGACCAGGTGCGCAACCCGGCACTGCTGGCCCGGCTGGTGCAGACCGAGCGGATCACCCACATCACCCACATGCCGTCGTACTACCAGCTGCTGCTCGCGGCCGGTGGCCGGCAGCTCATCTCGCTGAAGGACATCTCGGCCGGTGGTGACGTGTTCCCGGCGCAGCTCGCGGTGGACCACTACAAGCTGCTGCCGTGGACGAAGCTCTACAACGACTACGGCCCCACCGAGGTGACCGTCTGGGCCACCGCCCAGCTCTCCGGCGCCGAGGAGGACGGGGCGAGCGTCCCGATCGGCCGGCCGATCCAGAACACCCAGGTCTACCTGCTGGACGCCAACCTCCAGCCGGTACCGGTCGGGGTGCCCGGTGAGATCCACGTGGCCGGTGCCGGCCTGGCCCGGGGCTACCTGGGTCAGCCGGGGCTGACCGCGGACCGGTTCATCCCCAACCCGTTCGGTGCGCCGGGCGACCGGCTCTACCGCACCGGCGACCTGGCCCGCTACCTGGCTGACGGTCGGCTGGAGTTCCTCGGCCGGGTCGACACCCAGGTCAAGATCCGGGGCTTCCGGATCGAACTGGGCGAGATCGAGAACGCCCTCCAGCAGCACCCCGGCGTGACCAGCGCGGTGGTGGACCTGCGCAAGAGCCTGCCCACCGACGAGGGTTCGCTGGTGGCCTGGGTGATCCCGGCCGAGGGCGCGGACGCCCCGACCACCGCCGAGCTGACCGGTCACCTGCAGAAGCTGCTGCCCGGCTACATGATCCCCAGCGCGATCGTGACCTGCGCCGAGTTCCCGCTCAACGCGCACGGCAAGGTCGACCGGCGGGCGCTGCCCGAGCCGGAGGTCAAGGCGGTCTCGCTGCCCACCGGCGAGGTCCCCCGCCGGCGCATCGAGAAGGAGATCGCCGACGTGTTCGCCGAGGCCCTGGGCGTGGCCCGGGTCGGCCTGCACGACGACTTCTTCTCCTTCGGCGGCAGCTCGTTGCAGCTGTCCCGGGTCGGTGCCCGGCTGTCCAAGGCGTACGGCATGGAGCTGCCGCTGCACGCGCTGTTCAGCACCCCCACGGTGTCCGGTGTGGCCGCCCGGGTGGAGCTGTACGAGCGGGAGGGCTTCGAGGGCCTCAAGGCCACCCGGGACGCGGTCGACGACCTGGACCGCGAGGCCGAGCTGGACGAGACGATCACCGGCGAGGGGCTGCCGCAGGCGGACTTCTTCGCTCCGAAGGCGATCTTCCTGACCGGTGCCACCGGCTACTTCGGCGTGTTCCTGCTCGACCAGCTTATCGAGCAGACCGACGCGGACATCTACTGCCTGGTCCGGGCCCGGGATGTCGCGGGCGGCATGGCCCGGCTGAAGAGCAGCTGCGCCATGTACGAGGTGCCGTGGGACGACCGGTTCGAGCGCCGGGTCAAGGCCGTCATCGGTGACCTGGGCCGGCCGCTGTTCGGCCTGTCCCCGTCGAACTTCGACGACCTGGCCAAGGTGATCGACACGATCTACCACAACGGCGCGTTGGTGAACTTCTCGCTGCCCTACTCGGCGCTGAAGGCCCCGAACGTGGACGGCACGGTCGAGATGCTGCGGCTGGCGTCGCGGTACAAGACCAAGCAGGTGCACTTCGTCTCCACCATCGACGTGTTCATCGCCGGTCACATGAACCGGCCGTTCCTCGAGGTGGACCTGCCGGCGAAGCCCCCGCAGGTGCCGTTCAGCTACCCGCAGAGCAAGTGGGTCAGCGAGAAGATCATCATGAAGGCCCGCGAGCGGGGCCTGCCGGTGACCATCTACCGGCCGTCGATCATGATGGGTCACCCGCGTACCGGTGCCTGCCACGCGCAGAACTACGTGCTCACCGCACTGCGTGGCTTCCTGGAGTTCGGCATCCTGCCGGACTACCCGGAGTCGATGAACGCCATCACCCTGGACTACGCCAGCGCCGCGATGGTGCACGTGTCCCGGCAGGAGGCGTCGCTGGGCAACATCTACCACCTCTGGAACACCGACGCGATCCCGCACAACGCGCTGTTCCCGTGGATCAAGTCCTACGGGTACCCGTTCGAGGTCGTCGACTTCGACGAGGCGGTGCAGCTGGCCATCAACGCCGGCCCCGACCACCCGGTCTACCCGATGGTCCCGGTCCTGCTGCTCTACACCTCCGGCGACGCCGGCCTGGAGATGAGCATGGAGACCGAACAGGCCATCGACAACCGGATGGAGTGCATCAACCTGCTCGACGGCATCAAGGGCATGGGCTACGAGCCGGCCCCGCTGGACGAGAAGTACATGCACGACTGCCTGGACTTCCTCGTCCGGCACGGGCACCTCGACCCGCCGAGCGCGTTCCCGCGCAAGCGGTGACACGTACCCGGTGAACCGCCGGGCGGCCGGGCCGACACCCCCCGGCCCGGCCGCCCGGCCGCCCCACGAACCGACGTCCATCGAGGAGAGACAGATGAGCAACGACACCGTTGAGGTCACCCACGCCGTCGTGGTCAACGACGAGGAGCAGTACTCCGTGTGGTGGGCCGACCGGGACCTGCCCGCCGGCTGGCGCAAGGCCGGCTTCGAGGGCACCCGGGCCGACTGCCTGGCCCACATCGAGCAGGTCTGGAGCGACCTGCGCCCGCGCTCCCTGCGGGAGCGGATGGCCACGTCGGCCTGACCCGTCCGCGCCGGCCGGCCCCGGCCGTGGCGCTGCCCGATCCACCCTGCGCGGTGTCCCCATCCGACCACGGAGGCTGTCAATGAACGTCCCCGATCCGGGCGCCGGTCTCTCCCCGGCCAAGGCCAGGCTGCTGCAACGCTGGCGGTCCGGTGCCGCCGACGGCGACGGGCCCGGTGCGGCCGCGCCGACGGAGCGGCCGATCCCGTCGTACGGGACGGGACCCGCGCCGCTGAGCCCGGCCCAGCAACGGTTGTGGTTCCTGGAGCAGTTGCGTCCGGGATCCGCCGCCTTCAACCTCAGCCACTGCGCGGTGCTCGACGGCCGGGTCGACACCGACGCACTGGCCGGGGCGCTCGACGACCTGGTCGGGCGGCACGACATCCTGCGCACCGTCATCGACGCCACCGGTGGCGAACCCCGGCAGGTGCTGGCCGACGGTGCCCGCCCCCGGCTGGACGTGGTCGACCTGACCGACGTACCGGCCGGGGACGGGCTGGCCACCGCGACCGCCCGGGCCACCGAGGTCACCGACGAACCGATGGACCTCGGCACCGGGCCGCTGGCCCGGCTGGTGGTCTACCGGCTGGCCGACCGGGACGTGCTGCTGGTGGTCGTGCACCACGTGATCGCCGACGGCTGGGCGCTCACCGTCGCGCTGCGCGACCTCGCCACGCTCTACGCGGCCCGGGTCGCCAGGCAGCCGGCCGACCTGGCGCCGCTGCCGATCCGCTTCGCCGACGTGGCCGCCTGGCAGAACGGCGGATCGGGTGCCGACGGCGACGACCCGGCGTACGACGCCGAGCGGGCGTACTGGCGGGAGCGGCTGGCCGACCTGCGCCCGCCGGAGCTGCCGGTGGACCGGCCCCGCGCCGCCGAGTTCACCTACGACGGGGACTGGGCGCCGGTCGAGTTCGGCACCGACCTCGACGCGGCGGTCCGCCGGTTCGCCCGGGAGACCAACACCACGCCGTACATGGTGCTGCTCGCCGCGCTCAACGTGGTGCTGGCGATGACCACCGGCCAGCGGGACATCGTGATCGGTGGCGCGGTCGCCGGCCGGGAACTCGCCCAGACCCACGACCTGATCGGCAACTTCACCAACACCCTGGCCTTCCGCAACGACGTCGACACCCGGCTCGGCTTCCGGGACCTGCTCGCCGGGGTCCGGGAGACCACCCTGGCCGCCCTGGCCCACCAGAAGCTGCCCTTCGACCGGGTGGTCGAGGAACTGAAGCTGCCGCGCAGCGCCGCGCACGCCGGGCCGCTGCCGGTGCTGTTCGTGCTCCAGCCGGGCGCCCCGGCCGCCGACTTCGCCGGCCTGCCCGCCACGCCGGTGCAGCTCGGCTGGCGTACCGCCCGGGCCGACCTGGAGCTGCACCTGCGCGACCAGCCGCACCTGCACGGCGGTCTGGTCTTCCGCAGCGACCTGTTCGATCCGCGCACCGCCCGCCGGCTCGCCGAGCGGTTCGTGGTGGCCACCCGGATGCTGCTGATGCTGCCGGACGAGCCGCTGGGCCGGCTCTGGCCGCTGCCGGACGCCGAGGTCCGGCAGTTGGCCGAACTGGCCGCCGGACCGCAGCGGGAACTGCCGCCGCTGACCGTGGTGGACCTGGTGGACCGGCAGGTCGCTCGCCGCCCGCATGCGCTCGCGGTGACCGCCGCCGGCACCCGGCTCAGCTACGCCGAGCTGGACGCCCGGGCGCGGGCGCTGGCCGGCCGACTGACCCGGGCCGGGCTGCGCGCCGAGGAGCCGGTCGCGGTCCTGCTGCCGCGCAGTCCGGAACTGGCGGTGGCCGCCCTCGCGGTGCTCCGCGCCGGTGGCTGCTACCTGCCGCTGGACCCCGCGCACAGCGAACGGCGCAACGCCGGGACGCTACAGCGGTCCGGGGTGCGGGTGCTGCTCACCGCCGACAAGAGCCTCGCCGGCCGGCTCGCCGAACTCGGCGCCGCACCGGAGCAGGTGCTGCTCACCGACGACTGGGGTGGCGCCGCCCCGGACGCTGGCGCCGCCCCGGCCATCGACCCGGACGCGCTGGCGTACCAGATCTACACCTCCGGCTCGACCGGTACCCCGAAGGGTGTGCTGGTCAGCCACCGGTCGGCGGTGAACTACCTGCTCTCCCTGGTCGAGGAGCACGACTTCGACGAGATGGTGGTGCTCGGCGCGATCGCCTCCCCGGCGTTCGACGCCTCGGTGGCCGAGCTGTTCGGCCCGCTGTCGGTGGGCGGCACCGTGCACCTGGTCGACGGCGACGACATCGCCGACGGCAACCGGTTCGCCGCCGCGCTCACCGCCGGTGGGGCCACCGTCATCTCCGGTACCGCCACCGCCTGGCAGCTGCTGCGTCGCGCCGAGAACCCGGTGCGGATCAACGCGCTGGTCGGTGGCGAGCGGGTCGGCGACGACCTGGCCGCGTACCTGGTGGACACCCAGCGCGGCGCGTGGACCCAGTACGGCCCCACCGAGACCACCGTCTGGGCCACCGTCACCCGGCTGGCGGCCGACGAGCCGGTCCCGCTCGGCCACCCGATCCGTAACACCCGCTGCTACCTGGTCGACGACGAGTTGCGGCCGGTGCCGTTCGGCGCGGTCGGTGAGCTGTGCATCGCCGGTGCCGGCCTGGCCCGGGGCTACGCCGGGTCGCCCGCGCTGACCGCCGAGCGGTTCGTGCCCGACCCGTTCGCCGACACACCCGGGGAGCGGATGTACCGCACCGGCGACTTCGCCCGCTACCGGCCGGACGGGGCGTTGCAGTTCGTCGGCCGCCGCGACGACCAGGTGAAGATACGCGGCTACCGGATCGAACTGGGCGAGGTGACCGCCGCCGCGGAGAGCCACATCATGATCGCCGAGGCCGTCGTGGCGGTCCGTTCCGACCCGGACGGCGTCGAGGACCAGCTCCTGGTGGCCTACCTGGTGCCCCGGGAGCCGGCGATCGACCCGGAGACCCACCTCATCCCGGACGTACGACGCAAGATGCGCGACGTGCTGCCGGCGTACATGGTGCCGGACCGGTTCCTCGTCCTCGACCAGCTGCCCCGCACCGGCACCGGGAAACTGGACGTCAACGCACTGCCGACCCCGGGTGGCAACACCCGCAGCACCGAGACCGCGTACGTGGCCCCGCGCACCCCGCTGGAGGCCGAGATCACCGACATCGTGCGGGACTTCCTCGGCCTGGACACCGTCGGCGTGCACGACGACTTCTTCGAACTCGGCGGGCACTCCATCCGGGCCGCGCAGCTGGTGGTCAAGCTCCAGGAGCGGTACGGGGTGGAACTGGTCATGCAGAAGCTGTTCGGTTCCCCGACGGTGGAGCACCTCGCCAACCTGGTCCAGGCCGGCCTGGACCGGCAACGCCAGTTGACCGACGGGCACGAGGGCATCCGCCGCCTGGTCGGTGAACTTCCTGACGACAAGCTCGACGCGCTGCTGGCGACCCTGCTCGCCGAGCGAGGACAGGCGCCCCGCGCCTCGTGACCCGAGGGAGGTATGTCGATGCAGTTCGGCATGTTCTTTGAACTCCAGCTACCCCGGCCGTGGCGCGAAGACAGCGAACAGGAGCTGATCAACAACGCGCTGACCTGGGCCGAACTCGGTGAGAAGGCGGGTATCGACTACGCCTGGGCGCAGGAGCACCACTTCCTGGAGGAGTACTCGCACTCCACCGCCCCGGAGGTCTTCCTGGCCGCGGTCAGCCAGCGGACCAAGCGGATGCGGATCGGGCACGGCATCAACCTGACCGCCCCGGCGTACAACCACCCGGCCCGGGTCGCCGAGCGGATCGGCATGCTCGACCTGGTCAGCAACGGCCGGGTCGAGTGGGGGACCGGGGAGTCCAGTTCCCGCCTGGAACTGGAGGGCTTCCGGGTCAACTACATCGAGAAGCGCGCCATGTGGGCCGAGGGGGTACGCGAGGCGGCGAAGATGATGGCCGCCACCCCGTACCCGGGGCACAAGGGCAAGTACTTCTCGATGCCCTCGCGCAACATCGTGCCCAAGCCGGTGCAGCGCCCGCACCCGCCGCTCTGGGTGGCCTGCACCAACCGGGACACCCTGAAGATGGCCGCCCGGCTCGGCGTCGGCGCGCTGACCTTCTCCTTCATGGACGCCGGGGAGGCCCGGTTCTGGGTCAACGAGTACTACGAGACGTTCAAGAAGGAGTGCACCCCGATCGGGCAGACGGTCAACCCGAACGTGGCCATGCTCGCCGGGGTGATGGTGCACCCGGACGCCGAGGTGGCCCGGGCCCGGGGTGTGGAGGGGCAGCAGTTCTTCAAGTGGGCGCTGGCCCACTACTACCGGCACGGCGCACACGTACCGGGGCGGACCGACCTGTGGGCCGAGTTCAAGCGCAGCGCACCGGAGCCGATGGCCGGCCTCGGCGGGGTCAACGACCCGGCCGGTGCCCGGGCACACTTCGCCGAACTGGAGGAGGCCGGGGTCGACCAGCTCATCCTGCTCCAGCAGGGCGGCCGGTACGAACACGAGCACATCTGCGAGTCGCTGGACCTGCTCGGCACCGACGTGCTGCCCGAGTTCGCCGAGCGGCACGCCGTCCGGCAGGCCCGCAAGGAGGCCGAACTCGCCCCGTACATCGAGAAGGCGATGGCCAACGTCCGGCCGATCGAGGAGTTCGAACCGCCGGTCGTCGAGGCGTACCCGTTGCTGTGGGAGCGTGAGGGGGTCAGCAAGCAGCAGGTCGGCACCCAGCGGGCGCTCGACGCGGCGTCGCTGTGGCGGCTGCACGTCGGCGGCGCCGGCGCGGCGGGGGACCGGCGCGATGGCTGACACCCTGGCCACCCTGCTGGTCGAGCGGGCCCAACGGCAGGGCGACGAGCTGGCCTACACCTTCGTCACCGACGGTGAGGACGAGCAGCGCAGCCTCACCTACGGGCAGCTTGCCGCCGACGCGGCGACCGTCGCCGGGCAGCTTTCCCGGCGGGTCGCCCCCGGCGCCCGGGTGGCGCTGGTCTTCGAGGCCGGGCTGGACTTCCTGGTGGCGTTCTTCGGCTGCCAGCTCGCCGGGGTTGCCGCGGTGCCGGTGTATCCGCCGGCCCCCGGCAAGCCCGGCCCGGGCCTGGCCAACCTGGCCCGGGTGGTCGACGACTGCAAGGCCGAGGTGATCCTGACCAGCCCGACCTGCCAGCCGTTCGCCGCCGGGGCCGCCGCGCACCCCCGGCTGCGTGACGTGCCGTGGGTGGTCACCCGCCCGGTCGGTACCGGCACCGCCCGGCCCGACCCGGCCGCACCGGTACGCCCCGACTCGCTGGCGCTGCTCCAGTACACCTCCGGCTCCACCGGCTCCCCCAAGGGGGTGCTGCTGCGGCACGAGAACCTGCTGGCCAACCTCGACGCGATGGACTGGTTCGTGCACCGGCCCTCGACCGGCACGGTGGTCTCCTGGCTGCCGATGTACCACGACATGGGGCTGATCGGCACCGTGCTCTACCCGCTGTACAAGGGCATGCCCGGCTACCTGATGTCGCCGCTGCACTTCCTGCACCGGCCGTTGCGCTGGCTGAAGCTGATCACCCGGGTCGGCGCCACCATCAGCGGCGGTCCGAGTTTCGCCTACCAGCTCTGCGTCCGCCGGGCCGGCGCCGCCGACACCGAGAAACTCGACCTGTCCAGCTGGCAGGTCGCGTTCAACGGTGCCGAGCCGATCAACCCCCGGGTGCTGCGCACGTTCGAGGAGGCGTACCGGCCGTACGGGCTGCGTCCGGCCACCGTGGTCGGCTGCTACGGCATGGCCGAGGCGTCCCTGCTGATCACCGGCGCGCACCGGCAGGACGAACCGGACCGGGTGCTGCGGGTCGACCCCGACCAGCTCGCCGCCGGGCGGGCCGTCGTCGCCGCACCCGACCAGCCGGGCCGGGACCTGGTCAGCTCCGGTCGGCCGGCACCCGGCCACGACGTACGCATCTGCGACCCGGACACCGACCGGCAGTTGCCGGAGGGGCAGGTCGGCGAGATCTGGTACCTCGGGCCGAGCCTGAGCAGCGGCTACTGGCGCAAGCCGGAGCAGAGCGCCGCCGCGTTCGGGGCCACCCCGGACACCGGTGACGGCCCCGGCCCGTCCGGGTTCCTGCGCACCGGCGACCTCGGGTTCCTCCGGGCCGGGCAGCTCTACGTCACCGGCCGGCACAAGGACCTGCTGATCGTGCGCGGTCGCAACGTGTACCCGCACGACGTCGAGGAGACCGTGCAGGCCGTCGACCCCCGGCTGCGCAGCGGCGGCGGGGCCGCGGTCACCCACGTCGACCCGCTCGGTGAGGGCATCGCGGTGATCCAGGAGGTCACCGCACGTGACCCGGAGGAGCTGCGCCGGCTGGCCGAGGCGATCCGGGGGGCCGTACTCACCGTCCACCAGGTACCGCTGGCGGCGGTGCACCTGGTGGCGCCGCGTTCGGTGCTGAAGACCTCCAGCGGCAAGATCCGCCGCTCGGCCACCGCCGCCGCGCTGCGCGCCGGTGAGCTGACCGTGCTCCACCAGCAGATTGATCCGATCGAGGAGGGGGACGACAATGGACCGGCGGGAACCGGCTGAGCCGCTGCGTGACTGGCTGGTCGCCGAACTGGCCGCCCTCACCGGCCGGCCGGCCGCCGAGATCGACCCGACCCAGACCTTCGCCGGTAACGGCCTGGACTCGGTGAAGGTCGCCCGGCTGGCCGAGCGGGTCCAGGAAAAGCTGGGCCGGCCGGTGGACCCGATCGTCCTGTTCGAACACCCCACGGTGGCGGCGCTGCTGGCGTACCTCGCCAACCCGACCGGCTCCTCCACCGGTACCGCGATCCGGCCCGGTGACCGGGGCCCGGCCGGGCGGCCGGGCAGCCCCGACACCGGGGAGCCGGTCGCCGTCGTCGGGCTGGCCTGCCGGATGCCCGGCGCCCCCGACGCGCTCGCCTTCTGGCAGGTGCTGCTGGCCGGTACCGACGCGGTCGGGCCGGTGCCCGAGGGCCGGTGGCCGGGCGGGAGGACCGTGGCCGGCGCCGAGGGTGGCTTCCTGCCCGACATCGCCGGCTTCGACGCCAGCTTCTTCCGGATCTCCGCCGACGAGGCCGACCGGATGGACCCGCAGCAGCGGCTGCTGCTGGAGGTCTGCTGGGAGGCGGTCGAGGACGCCGGGGAACGGGCGGTCGGCCTGCGCGGCTCCCGGACCGGCGTGTTCGTCGGCATCTCCACCAACGACTACGCCCACCGGCAGCTCGCCGACCCCGACCTGATCAACCGGCACACCGCCACCGGCAACGCCCTCGCGGTGGCCGCCAACCGGCTCTCCTACGTCTTCGACTGGCGCGGGCCCAGCCTCGCCGTGGACACCGCCTGCTCGTCGTCGCTGGTCGCGGTCCACCTCGCGGTCCGGGCACTGCGCGCCGGGGAGTGCGACCGGGCGGTGGCCGGCGGGGTGAACCTGCTCGTCGAACCGGAACTCTCCCTCGGCCTGGACGAGGCCGGCATGCTCGCCCCGGACGGCCGGTGCAAGCCGTTCGCCGCCGCCGCCGACGGCTACGGCCGGGGGGAGGGCTGCGGGGCGCTGGTACTCAAGCGGCTCTCCGACGCCCGCGCCGCCGGGGACCGGGTGTACGCGGTGATCCGGGGCAGTGCGGTCAACCAGGACGGCGGCTCCAACGGGCTGACCGCCCCGAACCCGGCCGCCCAGCGGGCCGTGCTGCGCGACGCGTACGCCGACGCCGGTCTCGCCCCGCACGCCGCCCGGTACGTCGAGTGCCACGGCACCGGCACCCCGCTCGGCGACCCGATCGAGGCCCGCTCGCTGGCCGAAGCCCGGGGCGGCGACGGTGCCGGGGTGCGGGGCGGCGACGGTGGACAGGCGGTGGAGACCTGCCTGATCGGTTCGGTGAAGAGCAACATCGGTCACCTGGAGTCCGCCGCCGGGGTGGCCGGTCTGATCAAGACGGTCCTCGCCCTGCACCACGGGGTCATCCCGCCCACCCTGCACGCCATCAACCCGAACCCGCGCATCCCCTTCGCCGAGCTGGGTCTGGCGGTGGTCACCGAGCCGACCCCGTGGCCGGCCGGCCAGCGCTGCGCCGGGGTGAGCGGCTTCGGCTTCGGCGGTACCAACGCCCACGTGGTGCTCACCGCCGACCCGGCCGCCACGGTAACCACCGACGCCGGGACCGCTGACCCGACCGTGGCCGGCACCGAAGTGGCGGCCACCGGGACGGACGCGCTCTCCGCCGCGCCGGAACACACCGGGCCGCTGGTGGTGCCGGTGTCGGCCCGCAGCCGCGCCGGACTGGCCCGGCTGGCCCGGGCCACCGCCCGGCACACCGCCGGCACCGGTCCCGCCGAACGTGCCGCGCTCGGCGCCACCCGGGCCCTGCGCCGGGAGCACCACCGCCCGTACCGGGACGCGGTCGTGGTCGCCGACCCCGCCGACCTCCCGGCCGCGCTGGACGCCCTCGCCGACCGCCTCGACGCGGCCGGGGAATGGCCGGCGGCCCCGACCACCCCGCAGGTCGGTTTCGTCTTCTCCGGCCAGGGTGGACAGTGGGCCGGGATGGGTCGCGAACTGCTCGCGACCGAACCGCTGTTCCGCTCGGTGGTCCGCCGCTGCGACGAGGCCGTCGCCGACCAGCTCGGCTGGTCCATCGAGGCGGCGCTGGCCGGTGACGAGGCCGTCGACCTGGACGACACCGCCGTGGCCCAGGTCCTCATCGTGACCGTGCAGCTGGGCCTGGCGCAGCTGTGGCGGTCCCTCGGCGTCACCCCGGCCGCCGTGGTCGGGCACAGCGTCGGCGAGATCTCCGCCGCCGTGGTCGCCGGCGCACTGCCCCTGGAGACCGGGCTGCGGCTGGCCGTGCACCGGGGCCGGGCGATGGGGCGTACCACCGGACCGGGCGGGATGCTCGCGGTCGGGTTGACCGAGACCGAGGCCACCCAGCGCTTCGGCGACCTGGTCGACGTCGCTGCGGTCAACGCCCCTGACCAGGTGGTGCTCGCCGGCGACCCGGACGCCCTCGACCGGATCGCCACCCGACTCGTCGAGGAGGGCCGCTATGCCAGCCGGCTGCCGGTGCGGTACGCCTTCCACAGCCGGCACCTGGAGGCCGCCGCCGCCGAACTGACCGTCGAACTCAAGGACAACTGCCCCGAACTGGACGACCTCCCCGACACCGGCACCGTGGCGTTCCACTCCACCGTGCGGGGCCGGCAGATCGCCCCGGCCGAACTGACCGCCGGCTACTGGGGCACCGGGGTACGCGCCCCGGTGCGCTTCGCCGACGCGGTCGCCTCGGCCCGCGCCGCCGGGGTCGGCGTGCTGCTGGAGATCGGCCCCCGCCCGGTGCTGCGCAGCGCCCTGCGCCGGGGCACCGAGGGCAGCGGCGTTGCCGTGCTCAGCACCGTCACCGGCACCGAGGGGCAGCGGCTGGACCTGCTGCGCGCCGCCGCCGCGCTGTACCGGCTCGGCGTACCGGTCGACTGGCGGCACGTCTATCCGGACGACCTGCCGGTGGTCAGCGCCCCCGGCTACCCGTGGGACCACGTGCGGCACTGGCTGGACCGTGCCCCGGCCGGTCAGGCCCCGCGCCGCCGCCCGACCGGCGGGGGCAGCCTGCTCGGCGAACCGGTCGACCTGGCCGACGTCGACACCACCCGGGTCTGGCAGCGTGAGGTCAGCGTCGACACCCTGCCCTATCTGGACGAACACCGGGTCACCGGCATCCCGGTCTTCCCCGCCGCCGGCTACCTGGAACTGTTCGCTCTCGCCGCCGAGCAGGTCGGCGGCGGGTGGGCGCCCACCGACGTGCAGTTCCTGCGTCCGCTGATCGTGGACGCCCCGATGCGGATACAGTGCCGGCTGGACCGCGACGACGACGGCTGGACCGCCGCCGTGCACGCCCGGCCCGCCGGTGGGCCGGGCGGCTGGCAGCGGCACGCCACCGCCACTCTGCGCCCGGCCGGCCCGACCCCGGCCGCACCCGACCTCGACGCGGTACGCGACCGCTGCCCCGAGCACCTGCCCGCCGGGGCGCTCTACGCCGCGCTGTCCGCCCGGGGCCTCGAATACGGTCCCCTGTTCCGGGGCGTGCAGCGGGTCCGGGCCGGGGAACGCGAGGCCCTCGGCGAACTGGCCGTACCCGACGACGACGCCGGCTCGGCCCGGCTGCGGCTGGTCGACGCGGCCCTGCACGTGGTCGCCGCGACCGGCGCCGCCGGGGACGTCGGCGGCGGTACCCCGATCCTGCCGGTCGCCATGGCCGAGGCCACCTGGTGGGCCACCGGCACCCTGCCCGGCCAGGCGCAGGTCACCCTGCACCCCGACGGATCCGGCGGCCTCCTCGCCGACGTGCTGCTGCTGAGCGGCCACGGGGCAGCGGTCGGCCTGCTGCGGGGCCTGCGGCTGAGCCGCACCGAGGCGACGACCGTCCCGCAGGACACCGACGGACTGCGGCACTACCGGCTGGACTGGCGGCCCGCCACCGGCCCGGACACCCCGACCGCAGCCGGCCGGTGGCTGGTGCTCACCCCACCCGACGGACCCGGCCGGGAACTGGCCGAACGGCTGGCCGCCGAGGCCGGCGACGAGGTGCTGATCTGCCACCCGGGCGACGGTCCGGCCGCCGACGGGCCACGCCTGGACCCCACCGACCCGCAGCAGTACCAGCGACTGCTCGACCGGGGTGACCTGGCCGGCGTGCTGCACCTGCTCGGCGCCGGGGACCCGGCATCGGCGGCCGACCCGGACCGGGCCGCCCTGCCGGTGACCTCCGCGCTGTACCTGCTGCGTGCGGTCAGCTACGGCATCGCGGCCACCCCGCCCCGGGTCGTCCTCGCCACCTGCGGCGCCCAGCCGGTCGCCGACCGGCCGGTCAGCGACCCGCTCGGCGCCACCCTCTGGGGGCTGGCGAAGACGGTCCCCTTCGAACACCCGCTGCTCGACATCACCTGCGTCGACCTCGACCCGGCCGGCGACCCGGTCGCGGCCCTGCGCGCCGAACTCGCCGCCACCACCGCCGACGCCGAGGTCGGGTACGCCGGCACCGGCCGGTACGTCCGCCGGATCGTGCCGGACGGGCCACCCCCGGCCGGCCGACTCGACCTCGACCCGGACGCCGTCTACCTGGTCACCGGCGGTACCGGCGCGCTCGGTCTGCAGGTGGCCCGACGGCTCGCCGAGCGGGGTGCCGGGCACCTGGTGCTGCTCTCCCGCAGCGGCGACGACGCGGCGCTGCCCGACGCGCTGCGCCGGGCCTGCCCGGACGTGACCGTGCTCCGCGCCGACGTGGCCGACCGGGACGCCCTGGCCGCCGCCCTGGACCGGGTACGCGCCGCCGGTCGTCCGCTGCGCGGCGTCGTGCACGCCGCCGGGGTACTGCACAACGGGGCACTGCTGGACATGGAAGCCGACGCGGTCGGGGCGGCGCTGGCGCCGAAGGTGCGCGGCGGCTGGTACCTGCACGAACTGACCGCCGACGACCCACTGGACCTCTTCGTCTGCTTCGCCAGCGCCGCCGGGGTGCTCGGCTCGCCGGGACAGGCCAACTACGCCGCCGCCAACGCCTACCTCGACGCGCTGGCCCACCTGCGGCACGCCGCCGGGCGGCCGGCGGTGGCCCTGGACTGGGGGCCCTGGGCGGACGCCGGCATGGCCGCCGACTGGGACTCCGCCGGCGACCACGAACTGCGTACCGCGGCCAGCGCCATCCCGCCGCCGGTCGGGCTGGACGCCTTCGAGGCACTGGCCACCGGTCCCCGGGTACAGCCGGTCGTGCTCCCGTTCGACCTGCGCGACCTGGTGCAGTTCTACCCCTCGGACGTCGGTCGGTCGTTCCTCGCCGAGGTGACCAACGCCGAGGCGGAGGCGCTGCGGTCCATCGGTACCGGGTTCTCCGCCCGGCCCGAACTCAGCTCCACCTACGTCGCCCCGCGCGACGAGGTGGAACGGCGGATCGTGGCGATCTGGCAGAAGTCCCTGGGCATCGAGCCGATCGGCGTCCTGGACAGCTTCTTCGAGCTCGGCGGTGACTCCGTGATGGGCAACCAGATCCTGGTGGAAACCAACCGGGCGCTGGGTGTGCAGATCCGACCGGAGACCGCGTTCGGTGACTTCACGGTGGCCAACCATGCCAAGTTGGCCGAGGCCGCGATGGTTGCCATGCTCGACGAGCTGAGCGAGGACGAGGTGGCCCGGCTACTGGGCGAATGACCCCCATCCCGCAAGGAGCACAACCCATGAGTACCGAGACGACCCCCTCCCAGACCGCCGACCCGCTCACAGCCACCGGCACCCGCCCGGCCCCCAACACGCTCCGCCCGAACGCGGTGGGCGTCGGCGAACTGGTCTTCTTCGTGCTGTCCTGCGCCGCCCCGCTGACCGGCATGGCCGGCATGGTCGGCCTGGTCTTCCTGCTCGCCGGCCCGATCGTGCCGGCCGGGTATCTCATCGCCGGGGCGGTGTACGCCATCTTCGCGGTCGGCTTCACCGCGATGAGCCGGCACCTGCGCAACAGCGGTGCCTTCTACGCATACGTCACCGCGGGGCTCGGCAAGGTCGCCGGTGCAGGCTCGGCGGTGATGGCCTACGTCGCGTACGCCGTCGGTGAGGTCGGTTTCGCCGCTGCGGCCGGGGTGTTCGCCTCCCTGGCGATGACCGAGGTCGCCGGACTGGACGTGCCCTGGCAGGTCAGCGCCCTGGTGGTGGCCGTGGTCGTGTCGGTGCTGTCCTACCTGAAGGTCAACATCGGGGCCCGGGTGCTGGGGGTGCTGCTGATCGCCGAGATCGGGATCCTGTTCGTGATGGCCGTGGCGGTGCTCGTCCAGGGCGGCTACGAGGGCTTCTCGTTCGAGAGCTTCAACCCGGTCAACCTGGCCACCCCGTCGGTGGGCGTGCTGTTCGTGTTCACCTTCATCATGTTCATCGGTTTCGAGCAGACCGCCGTGTACAGCGAGGAGGCCCGCGACCCGAAGCGCACCGTGCCGCGCGCCACCTACCTGTCGATCGTGCTGCTCGCCGGGATCTTCACCTTCATCTCGTGGACCGTGTTGATGGCGGCCGGGCCGAGCCGGCTGGAGTCGCTGCTCGCCGACGACCCGTCCAGCCTGATGTTCAACCTCAACACCGAGTACGTCGGTGAGGCGGTGACCGGGGTGATGCAGCTGCTCATCGTGACCAGCTTCATCGCCGGGGTGCTCGCGGTGCACAACGCCAGTACCCGGTACCTCTACTCGCTGGGCCGGGAGCAGCTCATCCCGGCGGCCTTCGGCCGCACCGATCCGCGTACCCTCACCCCGAGCGTGGCCGGCGTGGTGCACGCCGCGGCGATCGTGGTCGCCCTGATCGCCTTCGGGCTGACCTCGCTCGACCCGTACACCCAGATCATCGTCTGGACCAACACCCCCACCCTGGTCGGGGTGATGGCGCTGGAGATCCTGACCAGCGTCGCGGTGATCCGTTACCTGGGCCGCAACCGCAGCGGTGGCGAGACCCTCTGGCAGCGGCTGATCGCCCCCGGCCTGGCCACCGTCCTGCTCGGCGCGGTGCTGCTGCTGGTGATCAGCCAGATGAAGCTGCTTACCGGTCTGGGCGCGGTCGGCAACTCCATCGTGCTCGCCCCGCTGGTACTCGGCTTCATCATCGGCGCGATCCGGGCCGGCCGGATGCGGCACACCCCGGCACCCACCACCGCCGAGCTGACCCACTGACCCGACCGCCCACGTCGATCATGGAGTTGTGGTGGCACCTACGCCCCGTCTCGTACCTTTTGTGGGGCACCACAACTCCATGATCGACGCGGAGCGGGGCGGCTGAAGCGCCGTACCAGCGGATCCTCCACGTACCGATAGAGCAGCCAGGACAGGGCGAGCGAGACCGCCAGCAACACGAGGATCAGGGCGAGCCCGACCGGCGGTGGGAACGTGCGGTCCAGGCCGATCACCTGGCCACCGATCATGACGACCATCAGGTGGACGAGGTAGAAGGCGAAGGACAGTTCACCGAGCCGGACCAGGACCGGACCGCGCAGCGGCGAGCGGCGGCGTTCCCAGTCGGCGACCGCGGCGGACGCGATCAGGGGAGCGGTCCACATCGAGGCCACCCCGCCGGTACCGAACAGGTACGGCAGGAACAGCGCCGCCACGTACCCGGTGACCGCGACGCCGGCAGCCGGCAGGAGTCCGAGCGCGGGCCAGCGACCGGCGAGCACGATCCGGGCCAGCAGGATGCCGAGCACGAACTCCAGGGCACGGACCGGCGGGAAGAAGTACACGAACCACACCTGGGTGAACGAGTACGAACCGTCGAGGAAGAAGATCTGCAACCGCGGCTGGTCGCTGACGAGGAACTGGGCGGTCAGCGCCGCGCCGACGATCAGCGCCACCACCGCACCGGCCGCCGCCCACAGCCGGTTGTCCCGGATCCGACCGATCATCGGGAACAGCAGCGGGAAGCAGAGGTAGAAGAAGAGTTCACCGGAGAGCGACCAGCTCACCCCGTTCATCGACGTGCTGGTCTCCAGGCGGGGGAACCAGGCGTGCAGCAGGAGCAGATTGGACAGCCAGTCGACGGTGGCGACCGGTCGGGCGGCGGCGACCATCAGCGCACCGGCCAGGGCGAACGTGACCAGATGGCTGGGATAGATCTTGACCAGGCGTCGGCGCCAGAACCGGGGGGCGGAGTCGTCGGGCCGGGCGGTCCAGGTCAGTACGAACCCGCTGAGGATGAAGAAGAAGCCGACCCCGTACGCCCCGGACAGGGAGAAGGCCTGCCGGATCCCCGCACCGTACGGCCCCTCGACGAGGCTGGTGTTCCAGGTGACGTGGGTGGCGAAGACGAGAGCGGCGGCCACGAAGCGCAGTCCCGTCAGGGACGGTAGTCGGGACGGCGGTGCCGTCCGCCCGGCGGGACCGGGCATCTCCCTGACCCCCCTGGGCGACATCCGGTTCACCAGGTGACCGGAAGCGAGACGAGTTCCCGGGCCAGGCCCCCGCTCTGCCAGCGGAGTTCCGACGCCGGCACGGCAAGGCGCAGCGTGGGAAACCGGGCGACCAGTTTCCCGAGCCCGATCTGCAACTCCGACCGGGCCAGGTTGGCGCCCGGGCAGTGGTGCGGGCCGAAACCGAAGGCGAGGTGCGGGTTGTGTTTCCTGCCGATGTCCAACCGGTCCGGGTCGTCGAACACCCGCTCGTCGTGGTTGGCGGAGATCCGCGACGGGATCACCGGCTCACCGGCCCGGACCCGCACCCCGCCGAGCTCCATGTCCTCCGTGGCGTACCGGGCGAAGACCGCGGCCTCGTCGGTCTTCCCGTAGCGCAGCAACTCCTCCACCGCTGACGAGATCAGCGTGGGGTCCGCCACCAGCCTCGCCAGTTGCGCCGGGTGGGTGAGCAGGAGGTACGCGCAGTGCCCGAGCTGGTACTTCACGCTGTCGTGCCCGGCGGCGAGCATGAGCCGAGCCAGGGTCACCACCTCGTGCTCGCTGATGTCCGGGGCCTGCCGGTATCCGTCGACCAGTACCCCGATCAGGCCGTCGTCGGGCTCCCGGAGGCGCCTCGCCACCGTGTCCGCGACCCACTGCTGGAGCCGGCCCACGTGGTCCTCGATCTGCTCCATCGACATGGACGTCGTGGCCGTCTGCGCCTTCGCCCACTCGGCGAACTGCGGTCGCTCGGCATGCGGCACACCGTAGAGCTCGGCGATGACCCCGCCGGTCAGCGGTGCCGCGAAGTCCTCCACCAGGTCCCACGGCGGGCCGGCCTGGTCCATCCGGTCGAGGAGATCGTCGGTGATTTGCTGGATCAGCGGCCGCATCTGCGCCACCCGGTGCGCGGTGAACACCCGGGCGGCCAGTCTGCGCAGCCGCCCGTGGTCCGGCGGGTCCATGCCCTGGAGGTTGTCGTCGGGCATCACCGGGAAGGCCCTCGGCTGATCCCGCTTCCCGGCCAGCGCCCGGCTGAACCGGGGATCGGCGTGGACCAGCTTCACATCGGCGTGGCGGGTGGCCAGCCAGGCGGGCTCGCCGTACGGCATCCGGACCCGGACCAGCGGCTGGTCCCGGCGGAGCCGGGCGTACACCGGATCGGTACCCGCCTCGCCGTCCGGGTCGAACGGGTAGGGCCGGGGCGCGGCCTCTCCTGTCACTGATCCATCCTCCGAAATTGACGACGGGCGACGGGATTCCACTGCACCGCCCAATGGTGGGATCCGAGAATATGTGGGATCTGCGACCGGTGACAACACTGCAAATGTTGACGGTGATGTCACCGATGTGTATTTACCGCTCCCGTGTGCATATCTGCTGCACCCGGGTCAACGTCCGCGAGGATTGACTGTCGCTCAATGGATTCAAGTATTCTGCGATTCGGTCGAGCCCCGAGGAGGAATTTCTTATGCCCGACGACTCTCTGGTTGGCGCGGAGTGACTGGTCAGGTGCTCGTCGGCGGGTCGGCTTGACCTGGGTCGTTCGGGTTGGATCATGGTTGGGTGTCCGGAACGCCGTCCATCGTGGAGCTGCTTGAGCGGCTTGCCCGGTTGGAGGCCCGGGTTCTTGAGTTGGAGCGGGACAACGCCGGGTTGCGGCGGGAAAACGCCGGGTTGCGGCGGGAAAACGCGGTGTTGCGGCGGGAAAACGCGGTGTTGCGG